>JAIWOL010000148.1 GCA_020216925.1 Thiobacillus sp.
ACGCTGCCCGCCGCCGGCCGGCTCATCAGCACCGACAGCAGCCAGCCGCCAATCACCCCGCCGATCACCAGAAAACCGAACACGGCATCGTCGCCATCGGCCGCGCCGGGCGCGGGCGGCGGCAGCGGCTCGCCCTCGATCACGCGCATCAACTGCGTCACCCCGGCCTCGATGCCACCGTAAATATCCCCCGCCTTGAAATACGGCGTGATGGTCTCGGCGATCACCCGCTTGGCCACCGCGTCGGGGATCGCGCCTTCCAGCCCGTAGCCGACTTCGAGGCGTAACTTGCGATCGTCCTTGGCGACGATCAGGATCACGCCGTCGTCGATTCTGGCGCGGCCGATTTTCCAGCGTTCGGCGACGCGGATGCCGAATTGCGCAATGTCCTCGGGAGCGGTGGTGGGCAGGATCAGCACCGCGATCTGGCTGCCGTTTCGGGCTTCGAATGTGGCGAGCTGATTTTCCAGCGTGGCGATCTGCTCGGCGCTGAGCGTGGCGGTCAGATCGGTGACGCGGCGCACCAGATCCGGCACCGCCACCTGCGCCCAGGCGGACAGCGCGCACAGTGCAAGGAAAAAGGCGAACGCCCAGCGCGTTCGCGACAGCCGCAACATTCCCGGCTTACCGCGCCGCGGACGGTGCCCCTGCCGGCACCGTGCCGCCAAAATCGACTTTCGGCGGCACGGCGACGGCTTTCTCGTTTTCCACCGTGAAACTCGGCTTGAGTTTGTAGCCGAACACCATCGCGGTGAGATTGGACGGGAAGGAGCGCACCGTGACATTGTAGGTTTTCACTGCTTCGATATAGCGATTGCGCGCGACAGCGATGCGGTTTTCCGTGCCTTCAAGCTGCGCCTGCAGGTCGCGGAACAGGCTGTCGGCCTTCAACTGCGGATAGTTCTCGGCCACCAGCAGCAAACGCGAGATCGCGCCGGTAAGTTCCCCTTGCGCAGCGATGAATTTCTGGAATGCCGCCTCGTCGTTGACCAGCTCGGGGGTGGCCTGGATCGCGCCGACGCGCGCACGCGCTTCGGTCACGGCTGTGAACACGTCTTTTTCGTGGGCGGCGTAGCCCTTCACCACGTTGACCAGGTTAGGCACGAGGTCGGCGCGCCGCTGGTACTGGTTCAACACCTCGGCCCAGCTCGCCTTGATGTTCTCGTCCGCTGTCTGGAAGGTGTTGTAGCCGCAGCCCGACAGCGACAACGCCAGCAAGGAAACCCATAGCCATCTCAGCATTTTGCTCTCCTCATTGATTTTCACGTGTGCACCTTACTCCAAAAGCGTGATCAATTCCGCTTCAACCCGGCCGCCGTTGACGTCGAGGCGCGCCACCGTCGCCGGCAACCTGAAACGGCGTGGCCCGGCGCTGCCCGGGTTGACGTAGAGCACGCCGCTGCGGGTTTCGATGCAGGGCTTGTGCGAGTGGCCCGAGATCACGACCTGCACGCCAGCCGCCTGCGGATCCATGACCAAGTCGCTCAGGATATGCAGGACATGGATGCGCACCCCATCAAATTCAAGCATTGCCGTGCATGGGATGTGCCGGGCCCAGGCGGCGCGGTCGTTGTTGCCGCGCACCACTGTCAGCGGAGCGAGGCTGGCCAGGCTGTCGAGCACTCCGTTGTGCCGGCCTGAGCGCGAGCCGATGTCGCCGGCGTGGATGAGATGGTCGCTGCCTGCCAGCGCGGCCAGCGCCTCGCGGCGCAAAAGGCCGTGGGTGTCGGAGATCAGGCCGATTTTCAGGGTGCCACGCCCCAGGTTGCGAACAGCGGGTCCGACTCCGCCAGACGGTCGGCGTAGCGGTCGTCCTTGGGTCGTTTGAGGCCGCGCTCGACGTAGGTTTCCACCTTTTTGAAGCCGGCCCCCTTGATCAGGGTGCCAACCCA
Source organism: Thiobacillus sp. (assembly GCA_020216925.1). Taxonomy (GTDB): domain Bacteria; phylum Pseudomonadota; class Gammaproteobacteria; order Burkholderiales; family Thiobacillaceae; genus Thiobacillus. Next base: position 1,893 of record JAIWOL010000148.1, read on the forward strand.
GGCCATGCGTTCCATGGGATGCAATTCTGTCCAGAGCTTGATCACCTTGGGCGGAAAGTAGCGGTTCGACAGCGTGACGACGAACATGCCGCCCGGTTTCAGCACGCGCCGGACTTCGGCCACGATCGCACGCGGCTGCGTGAGATATTCGAAAGACACGGTGCAGACCACGGCGTCGAAGCTGGCGTCGGCGAACGGCAGTCTGGCATCGGCGTTGAGATCGTGCACCACGCGCTCGGCAAGCTGCGGGTTGTCGGCCAGTTCTTCGGCGTTCATGCCCAGTCCCACGGCAGACCGCACCGTATCCGGCAGATGCGAACGCCAGCCTGCCATCAAGTCGAGCACGCGGGCGTTTTCCGGCAGCACGGTGCGATACAGCGCCTGAATCCGCCGCGCGCACACGGCATCGACATGAATCAGCTTGCGCGGTGTGGCATAAAAATCGGCGTCGGATGACTCATCCTCGCGGGAAAAGGCGTCCGGGGATTCGAAATCCGTCGGCGTCTGATATTGCGTTTCCATTCCGCTCCATTCGAGCAACTGGCCGACTTTTCCGATGGGCACGGTCGACACATCGCTCTTGCCGCTATCGATGCTGAAGATGCGATCCTGCAGCGGGTGACTGAAATTGGCGACGAAGTGTTCGCCATTGAGCCGTTTCACCCGGAACATCGGGCCGGGGGCGTCGTCGGCCTGCAGCAGTTGCGAAGGATAGAAACGCCCCTGCTTGAGCGGCGCGATATCCCTGCGGAAAACCTCGATCGGCACTTCGTGCTCAAGCTTTGGCCCCACATCCATCTGCGCGTCGACCGGCGGCGTGTCGCCCGGCATCCACACCACCACCTGATGGCGGCCAAGGTCGGAAAAATAATTGACGCGGAAACGGAGGGCGGAATGGAGGAGTTTCATTGCGTAAGAGTGAGGCGTGGCAAGTAGCGGGCGATGAGCAACACGGTCAGGAATCGGCCAGGTTTTGCATGGTGCGGCGCGCAAGACACAGATCTTCCCACGCGCGCGCCTTGTCGGGCAGGTTGCGCAGCAGATAGGCAGGGTGATAGGTCACCACCAGCGGCAATGTCTGGAAACGGTGCACGCGGCCGCGCAGGCGGCCAATGGCCTCGTCTGTTTGCAGCAGGCTCTGCGCGGCGAAGCGGCCAAGCGCGACGATGAGTTTGGGCCGAATCAGCTCGATCTGCGCCAGCAGATAGGGCCGGCAGGCGGCAACTTCGTCAGGCTCGGGATTGCGGTTGCCGGGCGGACGCGATTTCAGCACATTGGCGATATAGACGTTATCGCCGCGCGCAAGGCCGATGGCGGCGAGCATGGCGTCGAGCAGCCTGCCGGCCTGGCCGACGAAGGGCTCGCCGAGACGATCCTCGTCCGCCCCGGGCGCTTCGCCGATGAACAACCAGTCTGCGTTGCGGTCGCCCACGCCGAGCACGCCCTGTGTGCGCGTGCCATGGAGTTTGCAGGCGGTGCAGTGGGCGACGGCGTCTTCGAGCTGGTCCCAACGGGCGAGCGGAACGTGACGAGCGGCGAGCGGGGGAGAATCGGCCGATTGTGGCGCTGCGCGATGGCCGGCATCCGCTTGCGGCGCGGCAGGCATGGCCTCGCGCAGACGCCAGACCGGCCCGATGCCCAGCTCCTCGAAAATATCGTCGCGGCTCAACACGCCAGGTCTTTCTTCATGATGAGCGCGTCTTCGCGGCCGTGGCGCGCGGGATAGTAGCCGCGTCGCACCGCCAGATCGACGAAGCCGCTGCTGCGATACAGCGCGATGGCCACGCTGTTCGACGTTCGCACTTCGAGGAACAGACTCTCGGCGCGGTGATCGCATGCACGGTTCATACAGTGCTGGAGCAGGTCGCGGCCAAGGCCGTGGCGTCGCCATGACGGCGCAATGGTGAGATTGAGCAGATGGGCTTCCCCTGCCGCCGCCATCATGGCGTAATAGCCGATCACCTCGCCTTCGGCCTCGCGCACCCACATGCTGTGGCCGACGCGCAGGGAGTCGCTGAAATTGCCCAGGCTCCAGGGGTATTCGTAGCTTGCCTGTTCAATGCGGTGGATACGCGGCAAATCGGATTCCAGCATCGGCCGCAGACTGTGCCGTATTTCGAACACCGCGCTCATGCCGTTTTTTTCGCGCGGCGTTCTTGCACCGTGAGCGCGACCTTGTCACGCAGATAGATCGGCGCAGCGGCAGCGGCGTCTGCCGCTGCGCCACGCGCAAAGGCGCGTGCCGCCAGCGGCGCCATGGCGGCGGCATCCGGCATCAGGGTCTCGTCGATCTGCGTGAGTCTGGCGGCCAGCTCTGCCCGCACGCCGGCATCCAGCACGGCAAAGCCGTTACCTGCCCCCGCCCAGTCAGCGGCATCCGGCACAAAAACCGAATCCGGCGCGGCAAGCCGGGGAGCGAGCGTTGTCCGCCAGTCCTCGCCATCTCGTTCATAGGCTGCCCAGTAGACCTCGGTCATGCGCGCATCGAGCAGGGTCAACACCCGCTCGGCTCCCGTCTGCGCCGCCAGCGATTCCAGCGTGGACACCCCCACTACCGGCAGGTCGGCCCCGAAAGCCAGTCCCTGCGTCACCGCGCACGCAATGCGCAATCCGGTGAAAGACCCCGGTCCTGCGCCGTAGCCGATGCCGTCGAGCGCGCGCAGCGAAATACCGGTTTCCTTCAGCAGGGCATCGACCATGGGCAGGATCAGCGAACTGTGGCGTTGCTCCGCCAGTTCGCGGCGCGCATGCACAGTGCCCTCCAGCCACAGCGCGGCGGAGCACCATTCAGTAGAGGTATCGAGAACGAGCAGCTTCATGAAACTCCGATTTTACCGACTGCCGCCATATCGCACGCGGTAAATCGCGCCGGCCATGTCATCCGAAACCAGCAGGCTGCCGTCCGGCATCACCAGCACGTCGGCAGGCCGGCCCCAGGCCGATTCGTTATCGCTCCAGCCTTGGACGAAAGGTTCGTAGGATACGGCCCGTCCCTGCTCCAGCCGCACCACGCTCACGCGATAGCCAGACTTGCTGCTGCGGTTCCACGAGCCATGCTCGGCAATGAACACGGCACCACGATAGCGCGCGGGAAACGTTGCGCCGGTGTAGAAACGCATGCCCAGGGCAGCCACGTGCGCGCCCAGGTTCTGCACCGGCGGCACAAATTCCGCGCAGCGTCGCTTGCGACCGAATTCGGGGTCGGCGATCGTGCCGCCGTGGCAATAGGGATATCCGAAATGCTGGCCGGTCTGCGTCAGCCGGTTGAGCTCGTCCGGCGGCGCATCGTCGCCCAGCCAGTCGCGGCCGTTGTCGGTGAACCAGAGTGTGTTCGTGCCGGGCTGCCAGTCGAAACCGACGCTGTTGCGCACTCCGCGCGCCACGGTTTCGACGCGCCCTGTTTTCGTGTCGAGCGCAGTGATGACGGCGTAGCGGTCGGGGTCGGGGTCGCAGATGTTGCACGGGGCGCCCACCGGCACGTAGAGCCGGCCATCGGGGCCGAAGGCAATGAATTTCCAGCCGTGGTGGATATCGCGCGGGTAGGCGTCGGTGACGACCTCGATGCGGGCACGCCCCAGGTTCCGTTCCACGTCGGGCACGCGCAGGATGCGATTTACCGCCGACACATACAGATCGCCGTCGCGCAGCGCCACGCCCACCGGCATGTTGAGCCCTTCGACCAGCACCGCCGGCTTGCGCGGCGCAGCCAGGGGCACGGCGTAGACCTTGCCGGCGCGCATGCTGCCTACGAAGAGATGCCGCGTGCCCAGCGCCATCTGCCGGGCATTGGGCACTTCCGCGAACACTTCGATACTGAAACCGGGCGGCAGCCTGAGCCTGTCCAGAGGCAATGCGGCCGCAGCCAGGCCCGGGATCATGCAGGCAAGCGCAAATATTCTGCGTAACCCACTCATGGCATCCGATCTTTCTCGCCCTGCCTGACCGGCATCACCACCTCGAAGCGCACGCGCGACCAGGGGTCGCGCCCTTCCGCCAGGCGGCTGATGCGCGCCGCCAGCACCTGGCCGTTGTCGAGCAGTCGCGCCACGTCGGCGTTTTCTCGACGCGGCACGTAGCCCAGCTTGTGGCCGCGCCAGTCCACCCGTACCGCGCGCGCATCGTGGGGATTGTCAGGCTCGCGCGTCAGCGTCAGCGCGTCGCCCACGCGCAGCCTAGACCACACGGACTTGCCTGCGTGGTACTGAAAGCCCGCCAGCGGCGAATCCTGCAACAGGATGTGCGCGGTCACCTGGGCGTGCGCCATCCCCGTTGCGAGAACCAGCAGACATGGCCAGACGATGCCCGGCAATCTGATCATCGGGTTTGCAAAACATGCGGGAAGCGATCCATTCTACTGATAAACCACGACGGATATTCGTGAACAATCCGCTTCCGCAATGCAATTTTTTCGCTGGACAAGCCGCCGTGTCGATGGAGTAGGATGCAGCCATCGTCCACTCACGGGTGCCCCGCCGTCATGCCGAGAAAAGCCGCTGCTCCGACCAAGCTCTTCGTCCTCGACACCAATGTGCTGATGCACGATCCCACCAGCCTGTACCGCTTCGAGGAACACGACATCTACGTACCCATCGCCACGCTGGAAGAACTGGATCTGCATAAAAAGGGCATGACCGAAGTCTCGCGCAACGCGCGTCAGGCCAGCCGCTTCATCGACGAGATGGTTAGCAAGCTCGACACCATCGAAGACGGCGTGCCGCTCGCGCCGCACAGCCACAACGCCGCCACCGGCAAACTCTTTCTCCAGACCCAGGCGATCATCGGCGACATCCCGGTCAACCTGCCCACCAGCAAGGTCGACAACCAGATTCTTGGCGTGGTGCTCTTCCTGTCGCGCCACTTCCCCAAGCGGCAGGTCATCCTGGTGTCCAAGGACATCAACATGCGCATCAAGGCGCGTGCGCTGGGTCTGCCCGCCGAGGACTATTTCAACGACAAGGTGCTGGAAGACACCGACCTGCTCTACGCCGGGCTGCGCGAACTGCCTGCGGACTTCTGGGACAGCCACGGCCGCGGCATGGAATCCTGGCAGGCCAACGGCCACACCCACTACCGCATCAAGGGTCCGCTGGTGCCCAGCCTGCTGCCCAACGAATTCGTGTTCCAGGAAGGCCCCAACCCGCTCTACGCCAAGGTGCTCAAGGTCGAGGGCAAGAGTGCCGAGCTGATCACCGTCAAGGACTACGGTCACCAGAAAAACGCCGTGTGGGGCATCACCGCGCGCAACCGCGAACAGAACTTCGCCCTCAACGTGCTGATGGATCCCGAGATCGACTTCGTCACCCTGCTCGGCCAGGCCGGCACCGGCAAGACCCTGCTCACGCTGGCCTCGGGACTCGCCCAGGTGCTCGATAAAAAAATATACTCCGAGATCATCATGACCCGCGTCACCGTCCCGGTCGGCGAGGACATCGGCTTTTTGCCGGGCACCGAGGAAGAAAAGATGACGCCCTGGATGGGCGCGCTGGAAGACAACCTCGACGTGCTCAACAAAAGCGACGACGAGGCCGGCGACTGGGGCCGCGCCGCCACGCAGGACCTGATCCGCAGCCGGATCAAGGTGAAATCGTTAAATTTCATGCGCGGCCGCACCTTCCTCAACAAGTTTCTTATCATCGACGAAGCGCAGAACCTCACGCCCAAGCAGATGAAGACGCTGATCACCCGCGCCGGCCCCGGCACCAAGGTGGTCTGCCTCGGCAACATCTCGCAGATCGACACGCCCTACCTCACCGAAGGCAGTTCGGGTCTGACCTACGTGGTGGATCACTTCAAGGGCTGGCCGCACAACGGCCACGTCACCCTGCAACGCGGCGAGCGTTCGCGCCTGGCCGACTACGCGGCCGAAGTCTTGTAACCCCCTTCTCCCGCAAGCGGGGGAAGGGTCGGGGATGGGGGTCAACTTTGCCGAACGAGCAGCCCTCTCCCCCACCCCTCTCCCGCTTGTGGGCGAGGGGCATGAAACCCCTAGGAGACCGCCATGAAACGCCCCCTCGTCCTCGCCGCCGCCCTGGCCCTGGCCGCGCCCGCCCACGCCTTCGACTGGAACGACATGCTCAAGGGCATGCTGAACAAGCCGGCCAGCCAGACCGCGCCCGCGGCCACCGGCGTCGACGCCCTCGCAGGTACCGACATCAACGCCGCCCTCAAGGAAGCGCTGGCCCGCGGCGCCGACGCCGCCGTTGCCCAGCTCGGCGTCAAGGACGGCATCTTCGGCAACCCGCAACTGAAGATCCCCCTGCCCAAGAACCTGCAGAAAGCCGAAAAGGCCATGCGCATGTTCGGCATGGGCCAGCAGGCCGACGACCTCGTGCTGGCGATGAACCGCGCCGCCGAAGCCGCCGTGCCCGAAGCCAGGACCCTGCTCGTCGACGCCGTGAAGCAGATGACGCTCGAGGACGCCAAGGGCATCCTCACAGGCGGCAAGACCTCCGCCACCGACTTCTTCCGCAAGAAGACCGAAGCCCAGCTCACCGAACGCTTCACCCCCATCGTCAAGGCGACGACCGACAAGGTCGGCCTCGCCCAGCAATACAACCGCTACGCCGGCATGGCCGCCCAGTTCAACCTCGTGGACAAGAACCAGGCCAACGTCGAACAGTACGTCACGCAACAATCGCTCGACCGGCTCTACACCCTCATCGGCGAAAAGGAAGCCGCTATCCGTGCCAACCCCATGGCGGCTGGCAGCGACCTGCTGAAAAAGGTCTTTGGTGCCGTCGCCGGCAAGTAGGCGGGCCGCGCGGCCAGTTGCCGGATGCTTGCGGTATGCTTGCCGCAACGCATACCGACAATTGCCGCCATGACCATCAAAACCGCCCCCCTGGCCCTGCTCGCCAGCCTTGCGTTCGCCCTGCCCACCCATGCCTGGGAAATCGGCGAATTCAGAAACGGCATGACCCGCGAACAGGTCGAGCTGGCACTCAAGACCTGGAATTTCGACAAAACGCTGCCGGTTGGCAGCGACGGCCTCTTCGCCTACGACCTGCCCAACAACCCCGCCGGCCGCCGCTTCCTCTTCACCTTCTGCAACGACAAACTCGTCGCGTTCGACCAGGAAGTCGAACCCGCCTTCCGCCACTTCGTCATCATCGCATCCAACTACTCCAACCTTTACGGCAACCCGCTCAAGGTCATCCCCTACACCAGCGTCATCGCCAATGGCGAAAAGAATCTTCTCGCCATGTTCTGGCGGCGCGGCTCGGACTACATCGGTCTGAAATACGTGCTGTTCCCGGCCGGCGAGCAGCTGTCGATGACCTGGCAGGTCAACAACAATTGCTGGCAGGCCCCGCGTTGACGGGCCGCAGGACGATCGGTGCGCTTGCCGCAATCGTGATCTGCCCAAATGGGCGATCCTGCCGCGCCTCGCGCGGGAACCGGAATGGAGTTGCGGCTTAGACCAGCAGCCCCTGCCGCGCATACAGCCAGAGCTGCTGGCGGGTGAGTTCCGCGATCTGTTCCAGCGGCAGGGCGAGGCCGTTTTCGGCGAGCTGGGCCCGCATCCATGCGGCGAGTTCGTCGAGGTCGCGGCTGCCGTCGAGCGCGCCGAGCAGCAGACGGCCGGCGAAGTCGAGATCGACGGCCACGTGGCGCGCGCCGCTGACGATCCAGCCGGCAGCGCGGGCCTGCGCGCGGGCAAGATCGTGGGCGCGCGGCAGTTCGCCGGGTTCGTCGGCAAAGCGGCCGGGCCACACGGTGGGGATCACGCCGTGCAGCATCGTCAGGTCGAACAGCGCTTCACGGAACGCAGGTTCGTCGAAGCGTGCCGGATCGAAATCCGCGGGACCGTGCTCGGCGAGCAGCGCACGCGTGGCGTCGACGAGACGGGCATAGTCGAGGGCGGCGGGATAACGCATGGACAGCAGCATCAGCGCCGCCTTCAGGGCGGGCGATACGACCGGAAAGTGGTTGCCGGCCGGGCTGACGAAGTGCTGCTCCACGCCGTCGTCGAGATCGATCTCCTCGTGGCAGGCCAGGTCCGCATGAAAGGCCAGGCCGCTCATGACATCGGGGCGCGGCGGCTGCGCGCAGGGTGCGTCGTCACGCGCGATCATGGCGCGGCGAAAGCGCGTGGCGAAGGCGTCGTCGAGCGCGATCTCGGCGTCCTGCCAGCGCCCGGACATGCTTTCCGGAATCAGCCCCCAGGCATCTTCCAGCGCCACCCGCGCACGGCGCGGGCCGGCCTCGCCGACGTAACGCAGACCGTGCGCGTCGAGGGCGGCGGCGAATTCGGCAAACGACAGCGGCGTGTGCGTATCGGCCAGATATTCATGGAAGAGATAGGACGGAGCGGCGGTCTTGAGGTAAGCGATTTCCTTCAGCAGCAGCGGATCGCGCCACTCGGCTTGCAGGTCGTCGAGCACGGCCAGCGCCTGGCGATAGCGTTCGGGCGCGGGCAATTCGGCGGCGGTGCGCTCGACGAGCGCCGCGCGCAGCGGCTGCAGGCCCCGCCAGCCGGCGGCAACGTTGAAGCTGACGTAGGCGAGTCCCTTGGGCGACAGATGCCGGCGGCACACATCGAGCAATGCGCCTTGCACCGCGGGCGGTACCCAGGAAAACACACCGTGAGCCAGGATGTAATCGAATGTGCCCAGATCGGCCGGCAGCGCGGCGAGGTCGGCGTGCAAAATGCGTACGTTGGCCAGTCCCAGCCGTTGCACGAAATCGGCCCCGGCCTGCGCCTGCACGCGCGACAGCTCCACCCCCACGCAGTCGGATTCGGGCCAGCGCCAGGCCAGCGGAATCAGATTGCCGCCCTGCGCGCAGCCCAGTTCGAGAATGCGCGCACGGCATGGATCGGGCGCGTCGAAACCGTGCAACTTCGCCAGCGCGGCGAGAACATCCGGTTGCGTTTCCGGCAGCGGCAGGCTGTCGTAGGGCAGTTCGTCGTAGCTGGCAAGGGTGTCCATGGCGCGGATTGTAGCGTGAGCGGTAAGCGGTAAGCGGTGAGTGGGCTGGGGTTATCCGCTCACCGCTCACCGCTCACCACTCTGCAATCAATGCCCCCGCGACCCGGGCTTGGACGAGAACAAGGCCGCCTGCGGACGCGGTTTCTTTGGGTGCGCGGCAGGCTGCGGCCCCGGCCTGGGCACAGGTTTGACGGCGGCGGCACCTGGTTTGCCCTGGCCCGGCGACACGCGCCCGGAGGCATTGCGGCTTGCGGGCTGGCCCTGGCCTTGCGGCCGCCCCTGACGCGGGCCATTGTTCTGGCGCGGCGCGCCGCGACCCTGCGGCGGACGTTCGTCGGACGCGAGCTCATGCCTGGCCGGCGGAACGAAGGCGGGATCGACCTCGACGCGCACGATGCTGCGTTTGATGAGCTTTTCAATGTCTCTCAGATAGCCCATTTCCTCGTCGTCCACCAGCGACAGCGCGCAGCCGGTTGCGCCCGCGCGGCCGGTGCGGCCGATGCGGTGGACATAGTCTTCCGGCACGTTGGGCAGCTCGAAGTTGACCACCTGCGGCAACTGGTCGATGTCGATGCCGCGCGCGGCGATGTCGGTGGCGACCAGCACGCGCACACTGCCGTCCTTGAAGCTCGCCAGCGCGCGGGTACGCGCCGCCTGACTCTTGTTGCCGTGGATGGCGGCGGCGGCGATGCCCTCCTTCATCAGCTTTTCGGCGAGCTTGTTGGCGCCGTGCTTGGTGCGGGTGAAAACGAGCACCTGCTGCCAGTCGTGCCTGCGCACCAGATGCACCAGCAAGTCGCGCTTGTGCGCCTGCGGCACGCGGTGCATCGACTGTTCGACGACTTCCACCGTGGTGTTGCGGCGCGCGACCTCGACGCTCTTCGGGTTGTGCAACAGACCGTTGGCGAGCGCGCGGATCTCGTCGGAAAAGGTCGCCGAGAACAGCAGGGTCTGGCGCGCCTTCGGCAGCACCGCAAGCACTTTCTTGATGTCGCGGATGAAGCCCATGTCGAGCATGCGGTCGGCCTCGTCGAGCACCAGGATTTCGACGCCGGACAGATCCACCGTCTTTTGTCCCAGATGGTCGAGCAGCCGGCCCGGCGTGGCGACGAGCAGGTCGACACGCGATTTCAGCGCCTTGAACTGCGGATTGATGTTGACCCCGCCGAACATCACCATCGAGGTGAGCGACAGGTGTTTGCCGTAGGTCTTGACAGACTCCTCGACCTGCGCGGCGAGTTCGCGCGTCGGCACCAGGATCAGGCAGCGCGGGCGGCCGGGCCGGGTCTCGACCTTGCGGCTGTGCAGCAGATGCAGGATCGGCAGGGTAAAGCCAGCGGTTTTGCCGGTGCCGGTTTGCGCGGCGGCAAGCAGGTCGCCGCCGGCGAGTACCTGCGGAATCGCCTGCGCCTGGATGGGGGTGGGCGTGGTGTAGCCGGTGTCGGCGACGGCCCGCAGAATGGGTTCGGCGAGGCCAAGCTCGGTAAATGCCGGGCCGGCGGATGAAATTTCAGTAGTCATATGGGTTCCTGCGACGGCCCGTTGCGCTTGTAGCAACACCAATCGAGGCAGACGAAGTGAAGATCGCGAGATCGTCAGGGAAGCCCGCATCGATTGGTGGAAGCGGGCAGTCTGGCCGGAATGGCCGGACGGGAAGTGTTCGGGTGGTGGGCAGTACAGGGTTTGAACCTGTGACCCCCGCCGTGTGAAGGCGATGCTCTACCGCTGAGCTAACTGCCCCGAAGC
>JAIWOL010000081.1 GCA_020216925.1 Thiobacillus sp.
AAGGTCAATCTCAATAATCAACCTCTTACCATGACCACCCACCACCCTTCCAACCTCGGGCAGTTTTGCACACAAGTCAGCACACTACCTTCGACGCGGCGGGTCGGCGAATCGAAGCCGCGTGGAACCAGACGCTGGCGCTTGGCCCAGGCGAACAGGGCGACCTGGTAGCGATTGAGTGTTACGCCGCTGCGCTGGCCGACATTTTTACGAAAAATCGGATTGCCGTCGGCGTCGCGGCCGCTGTAGACGCGGGCGGGCTCGCTGGCGAGCGTGTGCATGACGGCGTCGATGTCGTGCGGGGGGATTTCCGCGAACACCTTGTCGCCGAGCAGTCGAGTCCAGTCGCTGATGCGGTGATAGCGCGAGCTGTCCCGGCTCTGGTCGGCGTCGAGGTATTTGCGGGCAATTTCTGCCAGCGTGCCGGCTGGTGCAACAGCTTCGGCGTTTTGTCGGGCTTCAATTATGTCGGCCTCCTAAGCGATTGGCCGATTGTGATCGGTGGTCTTGGCAGAGGCCCGACAAGGGCTTGAAATTAAAAGTGTTTGGCTCCCCGAGCTGGGCTCGAACCAGCGACCTGCGGATTAACAGTCCGTCGCTCTACCGACTGAGCTATCGGGGAATGGAAGCGCGCATTCTAGTGATCACGAGCCTTCCGGTCAACCCTTTCGGCGCTTATCCGTCGCGTTCAACCTCCAGTTTGGGTACATGAGAGAACGCAATGCGCATTGGCGCGGCCCCCAGCCCTTTGTATGCACCGCCGAAATATAGGGTATTCGGGCCATAGCGCTGATTGATCTGGTCGAGCGTGGTGTGGAGCGCTGCGTGATGGTCGATGGGGTCGAACAGGTCACGCGTTGTGTAGGCAGTTGCCGTGAGCTCGCTGAATACGATTCCAACCTTGAGGATGGGCGGTGGCCGGGATGGGCTGCGCTGCCATAACAGGGCTAACGCGGTATTGAATTTAAACGTGTCTGCGTGAGGGGGGAAGCGGATCTGCTCAGCCCAATGACGATGGTTATGCCCGGTATCCAGATAATGCAGGCTCAGGGTGAGCGCGCCCGCGCAGAAATGGTCGTGACGCAGCCGCACCGCAGCCTTGTGCAGTAAACGGTACAGTACGGCCTGTGCAGACGCAGGGTCCCGCATGTCGGGAGGCAAGACGTGTGAATGCCCCAGGCTGGAGCGCCGTTTCGGTGGCGCGGCGATTTGTTTGCCGCGCAGTTTGGCGTAGTAGCGTTCGCCTTCCACACCATTCCAGGCATGCCGCAGTGTGTCGATGCTGGCGGCACACAGTTGTTGAACCGTATGGATGCCCAAACGGTTGAGGCGGTCTTCCATGGCGCGGCCAATTCCGTTGAGGGTGCGCAGTTTCAAGCCGTACAGGCAGTGCGGCAGGTCCTGCTGCCGGATGACGACAAGACCATCGGGTTTTTGCATATTGGACGCGGTTTTGGCAAGAAAGCGGTTCGGGGCGATGCCGATTGAACAATGAAGCATTTCGCCGACCTGGGTGTAAATTGCTTTCTTGATGCGTTTTCCGAGAGCAATGGCGTGGGCCTCCTGTCGTTCGCGTCCCATCAACTCGCAGGCCATTTCGTCTATGGAGAGTACTTCGCCCACGGGGGTACAGGACTCGACTGCGGCGACGATGCGGTGATGGATGTCGACGTAGGTTGCAGGCCTTGCCTGGACGAAGATGATGTCCCGGCATAGTTTGCGTGCTTGCCAGACAGGGGTGCCGGTTTTGATGCCGTAGCGTTTGGCATCGATGCTGGCGGCGATGCAGCAGGTGGTGTCGGCCATGACCGGCAGTACACCCACGGCCCGATTGCGCAGTTCAGGCCGCAACTGCTGCTCCACCGAGGCGAAGAAGGAATTGAGATCGACGTATAGCGTGTGCAGGGACATGGCGACGAGTTGTGGCCTGTCCGCATGCTGGCGCGACAGAGCCTAAAATACTGTATATAAGTACAGTATTTTAGGCGGCTTGGCCTGATTTCGCCAGGTTCATGCGTTCCAGCCGCTGACACAGGGTATCGATGATGCGGCGCGACAAGGGCGCGGAGTGTTGCATGAGTTCTTCCATGATCTGTGGCGGCAGCGCGAGCACGGTGATGTCGGTGTCGGCGATCACGGATGCGGTGCGGGGTTCGTTGAGCAGGTAGGCCATTTCGCCGAAGAGCTGGCCTTCGGCGAGTTCGCCGAGACGGTGTTCTCCGGTGTCAGTGTGTTTTGTCACGGCAGCCCGGCCGGCGTAGAGGAAGTAGGCGGTGCGATCCTCCGCGCCTTCCGTGATGAGCACATGGCCTGACGGGTAAGTCTGTCCATATTTTTCCAGCAGGCGTCCGGTGTCGCCGAAAACATAGCCTTCAAATTTGCTGGCGCCTTCGCCGTGGCCGGCGAGGAAAAGTTTTTCCAGCGCAGTGATGTCGGCCTTGCCCCAGGCATACAGTGCCTGCGCCCACAGGTACAGCAGCAGAAAAGCAAAATAGCCGCCGATGAGTACGAACACCACGCCGCCCAGCGCGCCGTAGAGATTGTTGTAGTTTTCCAGTTTGAAAAAGGCGCCGAACAAGACGAACAGTAGCGCGAGACTGGCAGTGGCGAACAGTGCGAACCAAGCAGCGTCACGCGCGCGGGGGCGGCGTCTGGGTAGGCGCCAGTAGGCGGCAAACAGCAAGGCCCACAGCATGGCAAACCCGAATAGTGCGTTCAGCCCTTGCAACAGATACGCGTTACCCGTACCGATGAAGTCGTTTTGCGCCAGAAAAAGCAGCGTGATCTGAAGCAGCGCGCCCATCCCCATCAACAGGAACAGGACCGGCAGGATGACGAACGGCAGGATCCACGACAGGACAAGGCTGCGCTTGCTGTGGTCGGGGAAGATCACCTTGAATGCGCCCTGTACGGCGTTGACCAGGCCGCGGGAGGAATACACCAGCGTCAACAGACCCACGCCGCCAGCGGCAAGCTGCGCGCGACGCGGAATAAAGCCGTATCCGGTCAGTGTCTCGATCCGGAGCTGCTCGTAAAGCGCAGCCATGAGGATGGTGGCGGGTACGGAGTTTTCGGCGAGCTGTCCGAGCAGTTGCAGGGCATAGCTCAGCAGCAGCATGAGCGGCGTGGCCGAGAGCAGGAAATAGAACGCCGTGGCTGCCGCGTGATTCTGCAGGCCATTCTGGCCGAACAGCCGGGCGGTAGTGTAGCCAAGCTGTAGCAGCCAGGAGAAGGTACCGCGCGGAGGCGGCAGGGCAGGGGGGCGTAGCATGGCGCTAGCCTACCTGCGCCGGCCCCTGTGTGCCAGTGTCAGGCCAATGCCGCCGCAATGCGCTTGAGCGCTTTTTCCAGGTTGGCCTGCGAGGTGGCGAAAGACAGGCGGATGTAGCCTTCGGCGCCGAAGGCCGAACCGGGGACGACGGCGACATCGGCCGATTCCAGCAGATATTCGGAGAAGGCGATGTCGGTGCCCTGCTCGATGATGTCGCGCATGAGCAGGTTCTGGATTGCGGGGCGCACGTCGGGGAAGGCGTAGAAGGCGCCGCCGCTGTCGACGCAGTGGAAGCCGGGGATGGCGTTGAGCGCATCGACGACGAAGCGGTGGCGCGCCTTGAAGGCGTCGAGCATGGGCGCGATGCAGCCCTGGTCGCCGTTGAGCGCCGCTTCGGCGGCGACCTGCGAGATCGACGTCGGATTGGAGGTCGACTGCGACTGCACGTTGGTCATCGCGCGCAGGATCGCTTCGGGGCCGGCGGCGTAGCCGATGCGCCAGCCGGTCATCGAGTAGGCCTTGGAGACGCCGTTCAGTACCAGGGTGCGGTCGTAGAGGTCGGGACAGGCGTTGAGGATATTGACGAAGGGCGCATCGTTGAGGCGGATGTGCTCGTACATGTCGTCGCTGGCGATCAGCACCTGGGGATGCTTGCGCAACACCTCGCCCAGCGCGGCGAGCTCGTCCTTCGTATATACCGCGCCGGTCGGGTTGGACGGGCTGTTGATGACGAACAGCCGCGTCTTCGGCGTGATCGCCGCTTCCAGCTGTGCCGGGGTGATCTTGAAGCCCTGTTCGATGCCAGCCTCGACGATGACTGGGCGGCCGTCGGCGAGGATGACGATGTCGGGGTACGAAACCCAGTACGGCGCGGGGATGACGACTTCGTCGCCGGGATTGATCACTGCCTGCACCAGGTTGAAGAAGCTCTGCTTGCCGCCGCACGACACCAGGATTTGCTTTGGAGCATAGTCCAGCCCGTTGTCGCGCTTGAATTTGGCGATGATCGCGGCCTTGAGGCTCGGCGTGCCGTCCACTGCGGTGTATTTGGTGAAGCCTGCGTTGATCGCGCCGATCGCGGCGTCCTTGATGTGCTGCGGCGTGTCGAAATCGGGTTCGCCGGCACCCAGGCCGACGATGTCGCGGCCGCCGGCCTTGAGCGCGGCGGCGCGGGCGGTGACGGCGAGAGTGGGAGAAGGCTTGATGGCCTGGACGCGGCGGGAGAGTTCCACGGAGGTTCCTTGAAATGCGCCTGTTTCAGGCAGGTGCTACACTCAACAAGTTTTTTTGGCCGCGCGATTTTACCCTTGATCGTTACCTTCCCCAATAGTCCGTACCGGCTGTTCCAGCCGTTTCCACCAGCGGGCGACCAGCCGGCGGCGATCGACCGGCTGGTCGAAGGCATCGAGGGCGGGCTGTCTTTCCAGACCCTGCTGGGCGTGACCGGCTCGGGCAAGACCTTTACCATGGCCAACGTCATTGCGCGTACCGGTCGCCCGGCCATCGTGATGGCGCCGAACAAGACGCTGGCGGCGCAGCTGTATTCGGAAATGCGCGAGTTCTTTCCCGAAAACGCGGTCGAGTATTTCGTTTCCTACTACGACTACTACCAGCCCGAGGCCTACGTGCCGGCGCGCGACCTGTTCATCGAGAAGGATTCGAGCATCAACGAGCACATCGAGCAGATGCGGCTCTCTGCCACCAAGTCGCTGCTGGAGCGGCGCGATACGGTGATCGTGGCCACCGTGTCGGCGATCTACGGTATCGGCGACCCGTCGGATTATCACAGCATGATCCTGCTGCTGCGCACGGGCGAGAAAATGAGCCAGCGCGATGTGGTCGCGCGGCTGGCGCAGATGCAGTACGAGCGCAATGACATTGAATTCAAGCGTGGCGTGTTCCGCGTGCGCGGCGACGTCATCGACATTTTTCCGGCGGAACACGCCGAGACCGCGATCCGCGTCGAACTGTTCGACGACGTGGTCGACACGCTGCACCTGTTCGACCCGCTCACCGGCCAGATTTTGCAGAAGGTGGCGCGCTTCACCGTGTTTCCGTCGAGCCACTACGTCACGCCGCGCGAGACGACCCTGCGCGCGATCGAGCAGATCAAGGTCGAACTGCGAGAACGGCTGGAGTGGTATTACGCCAACAACAAGCTGGTCGAGGCGCAGCGGCTGGAACAGCGTACCCGTTTCGACCTGGAAATGATGGCCGAGCTGGGTTTCTGCAAGGGTATCGAAAATTACTCACGGCACCTGTCCGGTCGCAAAGCCGGCGAGCCGCCGCCGACCCTAATCGACTACCTGGCGAAGGACGCGATCATGTTCATCGACGAGTCGCACGTCACGGTGACGCAAGTCGGCGGCATGTACAAGGGCGACCGCTCGCGCAAGGAAAACCTGGTCGATTACGGTTTTCGCCTGCCGTCGGCGCTCGACAACCGGCCGCTCAAGTTCGAGGAATTCGAGAGGCTGATGCCGCAGACCGTGTTCGTCTCGGCCACGCCGGCGAAGTATGAGGCCGAGCACGCCGGCCAGGTGGTCGAGCAGGTGGTGCGGCCCACCGGCCTGGTCGATCCGGTGGTGGAGGTGCGGCCGGTGGCGACCCAGGTCGACGACCTGATGAGCGAGGCCAGGAAGCGCGTCGCCGCTGGCGAACGCGTGCTGGTCACGACGCTGACCAAGCGCATGGCCGAGGACCTCACCGACTATCTTGCCGATCACGGCGTCCGTGTGCGTTATCTCCATTCCGACATCGACACCGTCGAGCGCGTGGAAATCATCCGTGACCTGCGCCTGGGGGAATTCGATGTGCTGGTCGGCATCAACCTGCTGCGCGAAGGTCTGGATATTCCCGAAGTGTCCCTGGTTGCCATCCTCGATGCCGACAAGGAGGGGTTCCTGCGTTCCGAGCGCTCGCTGATCCAGACCATTGGCCGCGCTGCACGGCATTTGAACGGTCGCGCCATTCTCTATGCAGACAAGATGACGGATTCGATGCAGCGCGCCATCGGTGAAACCGAACGTCGCCGCAACAAGCAGCTTGCCTTCAATGCCGCGCACGGCATCACGCCGCGCGGGGTGGTCAAGCGCATCAAGGACATCATCGACGGCGTGTACGACGCCGACGCCGCGCGTCAGGAAATGAAGGCTGCGCAGACCGCTGCGGAATACAAGGTCCTGGACGAGAAATCGCTGACGAAAAAGGTGAAAAAGATCGAAAAGGAAATGCAGGACGCAGCGAAGAACCTGGAGTTCGAAAAAGCCGCCGTGCTGCGCGACCAGCTGAAAGCGCTGAAAGCGCTGCTGTTCGGTGTGACGGAGCGGGAGTAGCGGTGGCGTGTGACTGGCGCCGGGAAGCGCTCGAATGCACAATCACAGTTTTGCATGACAGGAGCCGACATGGCCTCCGGACAAATTTTCATCGCCATCCTGAACCCCGGCGTGGAGATCACCCCCCTGCGCCTGCGTGGCTGGCTGCAGAAGGAAGCCGCAGCGGTCAACAATCGCGCCAGTCCGGGCGACGGCGCAATCCTGCGGCTGTTCCTCACCAAGAAACTGCGCTATGCCTTCACGGGCGACAGGCTCGACGCGATGCTGCGAACGCTGACCGAGCGGTATCCGGCGATATTACGCATCGAAACACAACTGCTTGAAGCACCGCTGAACGCCGAGGACATGGAGGCGCAAACGCGGATCGCCAATGCCGATCTGCAGAAATTCATTCAGCGCGCAGAGGCTTACGCAAAGAACAGGCAGGCCGCGGCGCAGAAGGCAGTAAAACCCGCGCCGATCCAGTGGCACAACTGGAAAAGCGCACTGGATTGAGTGCTGCCAGAGGCAGGTGTACGGCGGTAGCGCCATGCGCCTTGCATGCTTGCCGGTTCGTCAGCTCGGGCCGGGTTGGCCTCGCGTCTGAAGATGTACAGTTGTTAATTGTTTGAAGGATTTAAATGGCTGTAAAGGTTCTTTTCGTGTGCATGGGGAATATTTGCAGGTCGCCCATGGCAGAGGGCATGTTCCGCAAGGCCGTGCGCGATGCAGGGCTGGAAGGCCAGATCGAGACCGATTCGGCGGGGACGCACGCCTACCATGTGGGCTCGCCGCCCGATCCTCGCGCGCAGGCCGCCACGCGTCAGCGTGGCGTCGACATCGGGGGCTTGCGCGGCCGAAAAGTCGAGGATGCCGATTTCGAGCGTTTCGATTACATCCTCGCCATGGATGGCGACAATATGGACCGCCTGATGCGGCGTGCGCCGCCCCGTCATCAGCACAAGGTCCGGCGCCTGCTGTCGTTCAGCCGCAAATACCCGAACCTGGATGTCGTCGATCCTTACTACGGTGGCCCGCAGGGTTTCGAGGAAAACCTCGACATGATCCAAGACGCCGTACAGGGACTGATTCGTGAGATATCGGGCGCTGGCGGCGCCTCGCGCGTTTGATTGCTGCGCTCAAAAACACGCGGGCCGCTGATGCGGCCCGCGTGTTTTTTCAGGTGGGGGTCAGTTCGTGTGCGTTTCCACCTGTATCAGCGGTTCCTGCGCTGGAGGCACCTGCGGGCGAGCGCGCCGGCGGGTGGGATGCGGGGCCGGCGCGCTTGCCGGGGGTTCGACGGTATTGGCCACCGGGACGCTGGTTTCCACCTGCTGCAGGCTCACCGGTTCGGTGTCGGGCCTGGTCAGCGGCCGGCGGCGGCGACGCGGCCGACCGGGCTCGGTGTCGTTGTTTGTAGCCGATGCTGTGGCCGCGCTCTGGGTTTCCACCTGCTGAAGATCGCTGTTGCCCGCGGCAAGTTGGGCCAGCACGCTGGCCGGGGTGGCGGTAACCACACTGGGCGTCGGCGCAGGCACGGGCGCAGCGGTTTCGAGTTGCAATACCTGTTGTGCCGGCGCGGCCTGGTCGGCGGCGGCGGACCTGGCCGGGCGCGCCACTTCGATTACCGCGCGATAGCCGGCGGTTTCAATGATGGCGTGCGGCACGGCGGTGCCAAGCGTACCGTTCTCGCTGCGGCCTTCCCCGCGGCCGCGCCGTCCACGCCCCCGGCGGTTGCGCGATTCCCGCTTTTCCTCACCGGCGGATTCTGCCGGCGCGGCGGCGACCGCCCGGGGCGCTTGGGCAACGTCGGCTTCGGGGCGGGACGGTTTGGGTTGACGCGGCGGACGGGGCTGCTTCGGTTCACGCGCCTCGCTCGCACGGGTCTCATTTCGGCCTGTGCTGGCGCGGGTTTCGTTGCGCTTTTCACCATTGCGGGCGTCGGTTGCCCGAACCTCGCCAAGCGGTTCAGACGAGCGTCCTTCGCTCCGGCTACGGCGCTGGCTGGGTTTGCGTTCGCGGCGCTCGCCATTGTGATCGCTGCGAACCGCTGCAAGCGGAGGGACGGCCGCTTCTGCTGCGGGCTCGCTGGGAGTCTCGTCGCCCCGTTTCTTGAACCAGCCGAATATGCGATCGAACAGACTCCCCCGGGAGGGTGCGGCGGCCGGAACAACGGGCTGGGCCACGGCAACCGGCGCCGGTTGCGGAGGCGGGGCAATCGATTTGACGGCCGCTTCCTGGCGTGCGGGGGCCGCAGCCTGCGCGGTCTGGTAGATCGTTTCGGTTTCGGGCACGGTCGCCATCTTGTAGCTGGGTTCGGCAACGTCGCGCTGGTTAAGCTCGTCGTGGCGCAGGCGCGTGAGCGTGTAATTCGGCGTCTCCATGTGGATGTTGGGGATCAACACCACGTTGACCTTGAGCCGCGATTCGATGGCATGGATGTCGACGCGCTTCTCGTTCAGCAGGAAGGTGGCGACGTCGACCGGCAACTGCACGTGTACGGCACCGGTGTTCTCCTTCATCGCCTCTTCCTGCAGGATGCGCAGGATGTGCAGGGCGGACGATTCGGTGCCGCGGATGTGGCCGGTGCCGTGGCAGCGCGGACAGGTGTTGTAGCTGGTTTCACCCAGAGAAGGCTGCAGCCGCTGGCGCGACATTTCCAGCAGGCCGAAGCGCGAGATTTTGCCGGTCTGCACGCGGGCGCGGTCGTGATGGAGGGCCTCGCGCAGACGGTTTTCCACCTCGCGCTGGTGCTTGGGGTTTTCCATGTCGATGAAGTCGATCACGATCAGGCCGCCGAGATCGCGCAGGCGCATCTGGCGGGCCACTTCGTCTGCGGCTTCGAGGTTGGTGTTGAATGCAGTCTGCTCGACATCGCTGCCTTTGGTGGCGCGCGCCGAGTTGACGTCAACCGATACCAGCGCTTCGGTGTGGTCGATGACGATGGCGCCCCCCGAGGGCAGGTTGACCTGGCGCGAAAACGCCGATTCGATCTGGTGTTCGATCTGGAAACGTGAGAACAGCGGCACGTCGTCGCGGTAAAGCTTGACCTTGTTGACGTTGGCCGGCATCACGTTTTCCATGAAGGCGCGGGCCTGTTCGTACACGTCTTCCGTGTCGATGAGGATTTCGCCGATATCCGCCGAGAAGTGGTCGCGAATGGCGCGTGTGATGAGGTTGGATTCGAGGTAAATGAGTTCCGGCGCGCGAATCTGCTTGGCCGCGCCATCGATGGCTTTCCAGATGCGGAGCAGGTAGCTGAGATCCCACTGGAATTCCTCGGCGCTGCGGCCGATGCCGGCCGTGCGGGCGATCAGGCTCATGCCTTCGGGAATGTCGAGCTGAGCCAGCGTGTCGCGCAGCTCGTTGCGTTCCTCGCCTTCGATGCGGCGCGAAACGCCGCCGCCGCGGGGGT
>JAIWOL010000082.1 GCA_020216925.1 Thiobacillus sp.
TGGTCGGCATCAGCACGACATAGCGGCCGGCCAGCGAAACGTAGGTGGTGAGCGCCGCGCCCTTGTTGCCGCGTTCGTCCTTTTCCACCTGCACCAGGAGTTCCTGGCCTTCTTTCAGGTTTTCCGGAACCTTGCCGTTGCCGGGCAGGCAGGTACGGGCGATTTCCTTGAACGGCAGAAAGCCGTGACGTTCGCAGCCGTAGTCGACGAAAGCGGCTTCGAGGCTGGGTTCGACGCGGGTGACGACACCCTTGTAGATATTGCCCTTGCGTTGTTCCTTGCTGGCGGACTCGATGTCAAGGTCGACGAGCTTCTGGCCGTCGACGATGGCAACCCGGAGTTCTTCCGCCTGGGTTGCGTTAAATAGCATGCGCTTCATTATTTCTCCCGCGCGCGTGCATACGGGACAGGCCAGACTGCCGCTGAAATTCAGCGGCTCATGCGATCACGGGTTGGGTTGGGTGAATGGGCATGGTTGGGGTGTCCTGTTCCTGGAGAGTGTCGCCGGCAGAGCCGGGGCGGTCTTTCCGGTTCCCGCTGGAATGAATCTTCCGGGCGTGAACGCTGTTTTCGTATGCGTAGTGTCGCGTCGTTGATAACATCGCTGCTTTGCCGACTGGCGGGCGGGTGGCTTCGACTGTTCGCGCGGACATCGTCGGGCGACAGGAATCCAGACGGGCCGGGCAGGCGGCCGGTGAGCGTTGTAACCGGCGTGGTATCCACATGGACAGGCGAAACAGTGCCTGAACCGGCGGTAGTGTATATGAAAATGAAGGACTTAGAGAAAGATTCTGTCCGCAGGCTGAAGATAGACGACGGGGCGGACGGCCAGCGTCTGGATAATTTCCTGCTCGCCCAGCTCAAAGGCGTGCCCAAGAGCCGAATCTACAAGCTCGTGCGCGGCGGCGAAGTGCGTGTCAACGGCGGACGCGTCGATGTCGGCCGCCGCCTCCAGCCTGGCGACGAAGTGCGCATTCCGCCGGTGCGCACGGCCGCGCCGGCGGCCGCCGGCGCGGCCCGGCTGCCACCCTCGGTCAACCGCCTGCTGCCCCGCATCCTGTACCGCGACGAAGCCCTGATCGCATTGAACAAACCCGCCGGTATGGCGGTGCATGGCGGCAGCGGCGTTTCGCGCGGGGTGATCGAGCAGATGCGGCTGGAGTTGCCGCAATGCCGTTACATGGAACTGGTGCACCGGCTCGACCGCGAAACCTCCGGCGTGCTCTTGATCGCGCTGAAGCGCCGCGCGCTGGTCAATCTGCACGAGGCCATGCGCGAAGGGAAAATCCGCAAGCGTTATCTCACCCTGGTCGCCGGGCGCTGGCCGAACCCGCTGCAGCACGTGAAGCTGCCGCTGCACAAACGGCTGGACGACAACGGCGAAAAGCGCGTCACCGTGCGCGACGACGGCCAGACCGCGCACACCATCTTCCGCCGTCTGGAGTCGTATGCCGGCTTCACCTTGCTGGAAGCGGAACTGAAAACCGGCCGCACCCATCAGATTCGCGTGCACACCTCGCATCTGGGCTTTCCGATCGCCGGCGACGATAAATACGGCGATTTCGAGCTGAACAAACAACTGGCCAAACAGGGGCTCAAGCGCATGTTCCTGCATGCCGCGCATCTGGCATTTGCGCATCCCCTCAGCGGCGAGGCACTCGAACTCGACGCCCCGCTGTCCGACGATCTGACCGCCTTTCTCGAAGGTCTGAACCATGCCCAAGCGGTTTGATTTGCTGATTTTCGACTGGGACGGCACCCTGATGGATTCTGCCGGGGTGATCGTCGATTCGATCCAGCGCGCTTGCGAGGATATCGGTCTCGCCGCGCCCAGCGACCGGGCCTCGCGCCAGATCATCGGCCTGGGGCTCACGCAGGCGCTGCAAACCCTGCTGCCGGATTTGCCGGCCGATGATTATCCCCGACTGGTCGAGCGTTACCGCCATCACTATCTGGGGCGCGATGACGACATTCCGCTGTTCGCAGGCGTGGCCGACAGCATCGGCGAGCTGCGTGGCTGCGGTTTCCAGCTCGCCGTCGCCACCGGCAAGAGCCGTCATGGTCTTGAGCGGGCGCTTGCGTCCAGCGGCTTGGGGGGGTGGTTCGCCGCTACCCGCTGCGCCGACCAGACGCATTCCAAGCCGCACCCGGCGATGGTGCTGGAACTCATCGCCGAACTCGACGCCGACCCGGCACGCACGCTGGTGATCGGCGATACCAGCCATGATCTGCTGATGGCATCGAATGCCGGCGTGGCCAGCCTGGGCGTGACCTACGGCGCGCATGAACCGCATGACCTGCAGCCGCATGCGCCGCTGGCGCTCGTGGACAGTTTTGCCGAGGTACACGCATGGCTGATGGCGAACGCCTGATCTGCGCCAGCGAGGCGCTGGCCGAATGCGGGCGGGGCGTGCGTTTTGAGCTGACGCGCTTTGGCAAGGCGCAGCCTGCCTTCGTGGTGCGCTACGCTGGCGAGCCGCGCGCCTTTCTCAACCAGTGCGGCCATGTGCCGGTGGAACTCGATTGGCAGGAGGGGGAATTCTTCGACGTGTCGAAGCTATACTTGATCTGCGCCACGCACGGCGCGCTCTACCATCCCGGCAGTGGCGCCTGCGTGGGGGGGCGATGCGCCGGGCGCGGGCTGATTCCGGTTGCCGTCGTCGAACGCGACGGTCATATCTATCTCGTGGAAACATCATAATGAGCGAACAGCAAAAAGAACCCAACTGGGAACGTCAGGTACTCGAAAAACTGGCGATGTCGGCCATTCAGGAGCAGCGGCGCAGCCGGCACTGGAGCATCCTCTTCAAGACGCTGGGGTTTCTTTACCTGTTCATCGTGCTGTTTCTTGCGGCAGGCTGGTTTGGCGGCGACAAGATGTCGATCCCCAAGGCCCACACGGCGCTGGTCGATCTTCAGGGGGTGATCGCATCGAAAGATGCCAGCGCCGATGCCATCATCGCCAGTCTGCAAGGGGCTTTCGAAGACAAAAAAACCAAGGGCGTGATCCTGCGCATCAACAGCCCGGGCGGCAGCCCGGTGCAGGCCGGCCAGATCTACGACGAGATCAGGCGCCTGCGCAAGCTGTATCCGAATACGCCGCTTTACGCTGTGGTGGACGACATTTGTGCGTCGGGCGGCTACTACGTTGCCGCGGCTGCCGACAAGATATTCGTCGACAAGGCCAGCATCGTCGGTTCCATTGGCGTGCTCATGGACGGTTTCGGCTTTACCCAGACCATGGCGAAACTCGGGGTCGAACGGCGGCTGCTCACTGCCGGCGAAAACAAGGGCTTTCTCGATCCCTTCTCGCCGGTCGATCCCAAGCAGCAGGCGTTTGCCAAGCAGATGCTGGAGGAAATCCACAGCCAGTTCATCGGGGTGGTGCGTGAAGGTCGTGGCAAGCGCCTGAAGGAAACGCCGGAGATGTTCAGCGGTCTGGTGTGGAGCGGCGAGAAGAGCATCCAGCTTGGACTGGCCGATGCGCTGGGCAGCGTGGAATCGGTCGCGCGCGATGTGATCAAGGCCGAGGATATCGTCGATTACACCCAGCAGGAAAGCTTCGCCGAACGCCTGGCCAACCGGCTCGGCACAGCCATGGCATCGGCACTGAGCCCCTTCGAAAAAACGGGTGTCACGCTGCGTTGAAGGCACCGGATTATCAGCCCATCGCCTGTGCCGACCACGAGCGGCTGGAGTTTGCGGCGCTGACGAAACAGTGGGTGACATTGACGGTGGACGATGCCGTGCAGTCGCTTCTGCCGCTGGATGTGTATACCCGTGATGGCGCGGAGTGGCTGCAGGCGCGTAACGCCGCAGGCGAGACCCTGGCGATACGGCTCGATCGTCTGAAATTCTGAGTCCGGCTACACCCCGATCCCGAACACCACCAGCCTGTCTTTGACGAGCGCCCCCTGTCCGCGCCAGTCGGATGCGCGCTGTGTGCGCACCCGTTGCCCTGGCAGGCCGAGATCGGCTGCCACGCTGACCAGCACGGCAGGCGACAGTGTGAGGGACAGGGCGTCGAGCAGGGCTGCGGCGCGATAAGGCGTTTCGATGAACAGTTGGGTGGCCTGCTCGCGGCGCGCCGTTTTTTCAAGCGACTGGATGCTGCGGCTGCGGTCGGGTTCTTTTGCCGGCAGGTAGCCGTGGAAGGCGAAGCGCTGCCCGCCCAGACCGGAGGCCATCAGCGCCAGCAGGATCGACGACGGTCCGACCAGCGGCACGACGGGGATCCCGGCGGCGTGAGCAGCGCGGACCAGATTCGCACCAGGGTCGGCCACCGCCGGGCAGCCGGCTTCCGACAGCAAACCCAGATCGTGTCCCGCAATCAGCGGGGCAAGCAGGCCGGCAATCGCGGCGGCCGGCGTATGCTCGTTGAGTTCCTGCATGTCGAGCTGTTGCATCGGTCGGGGATGCCCCATGGACTTGAGGTGTGCGCGCGCGGTCTTGGCGCGCTCGACGACGAAGCGGTCGAGCCGGCGCGCGACGGCGAGGGTATCGGGCGGCAGGCAGGTTTCGGGTGCGGCCGGGCCAAGCGGCACCGGAATCAGGAAGAGCGTGCCGGTCATGGTTCAGTCCGGGCGCCAGGTCAGGACGTCGATGCCTTCGTTGTCCAGCATCTCGGTCAGCGCCATCAGCGGCAGGCCGACGAGCGCGGTGGGGTCGGGGCTGTCCATGCGTGCCATGAGAGCGATGCCAAGCGACTCGCTCTTGGCCGACCCGGCGCAATCCCAGGGCTGTTCCTTGTGCAGGTAGGCCTCGATCTGCGCGTCGCTGAGCGGGCGGATGTGGACGACGGTGGGCACGTCGCGCGTCTGGGTGTGACCGGTGCGGCTGTTCAGCAGGGTGAGCGCGGAGTGGAACACCATGATCCGGCCCTGCATTTTTTTTAGCTGGGCAAAGGCGTTTTCGAAATTGCCGGGTTTGCCGAGCTGTTCGGAATCGAGCATGAGCACCTGGTCCGAACCGATGATGAGCGCATCGGCATGGCTCGATGCGGCTGCTTGCGCTTTCAGCACCGACAGGCGCAGAGCAGTGGCCGAAGGTGTTTCGCCGGGCAGCGGGGTTTCATCGACGTTGGGCGACAATACCTCGAAAGGCAGGTGCAGGCGGGACAGCAGTTCTCGCCGATAGCGCGAGGTGGAAGCAAGGACAAGTTTCATCGGGTAAGCAATGGCTGTCTCGAACATGGGAACAACAGCTCGTGTGTCCCGTTCGTCTGGTTCATGCGATCGTCATTCCGGCTGGATTTCCACCAGCGCCATGTCGGGCGTCACGGCGTCGCCCTTCTGGGTGAAGATGCTGATCACCACCCCGGC
Source organism: Thiobacillus sp. (assembly GCA_020216925.1). GTDB lineage: Bacteria > Pseudomonadota > Gammaproteobacteria > Burkholderiales > Thiobacillaceae > Thiobacillus. The sequence goes on from JAIWOL010000082.1 coordinate 5,322, forward strand.
GATGGGCGCCTGCACTTCGTTTTCCATTTTCATGGCCTCGATCACCAGCACGCCGTCGCCTGCCTTCACGCTCTGGCCGACCTGAACCAGAACGTCGACGATGTTGCCGGGCATGGCGGCGGTGACGTGGCCGGGGTGGCTGGCGCGGGGTTTCTGGTCGGCGGCGCCGGCGGGTTTGCTGCTGCGCGGCGCGGCGCCGGCGGTGTTTGCGAGCGTCACTTCATTGAGTGTTTCAACCAGTACTTCTTCCGATACTCCGTCGATCGAGACGAAATAAGGGCGCGGGCCGCTGTCCTGCCGACCGCTGCCGGCAATCTTGATGAGATAGGTTTCGCCGTGCAGGGTGATTCTGTATTCGTCGGCCGCCGTTCGGGGGGGAGCTTCCTGCGCGTCGGCTCCCTTGGGTTTGAGCGGTTCGGGCTTGAGACTCCCCGCTGCGCGTTCCTGCAACCAGGTTTTGGCGAGGTCGGGGAACATGGCGTAGGTCAGCACGTCTTCATCGGACTGGGCGAGGTGTTCAATTTCGCCGCGCAGCTTGTCGAGTTCGTCGGCAAGCAGGTCGGCGGGGCGACAGGTGATGACTTCGGTGTCGCCAATGGCAAGCTTGCGTATCGCGTCGTCGATCCGGCCCGGTGCGGTGCCGTAGCGGCCCTGCAAATAGAGCTTCACTTCGTTGGTGACTGATTTATAGCGCGCACCGGTGAGCACGTTGAGCGCGGCCTGGGTGCCGACGATTTGCGAAGTGGGCGTGACCAGCGGTGGGTAGCCCAGGTCTTGGCGCACACGCGGAATTTCGTCGAGTACGGCGTTCATTTTGTCCAGCGCGCCCTGTTCCTTGAGCTGGTTGGCGAGGTTGGAAATCATGCCCCCGGGCACCTGGTTGACCAGGGAACGGGTATCGGTGCCGGTGAACTCGGATTCGAACTGCCAGTATTTCTTGCGGGCTTCCTTGAAGTAGGCGGAGATTTCTTCCAGCAGCGGCAGCGACAGACCTGTGTCGTATTCGGTGCCGGCCAGCGCCGCCACGAGGCTTTGCGTGGTGGGGTGGGAAGCGCCTTCGGCAAACGCGCCGATGCAGGTGTCGATGATGGTCGCGCCGGCTTCCACGGCCTTCAGGTGGGTCATCGCGGCCAGCCCCGAGGTGGCGTGACTGTGCGTATGCACGGGCAGGTTCGTGGCTTCGCGGATCGCGCGCACCAGTTCGAACGCGGTGTAGGGCGTGAGCAGGGCGGCCATGTCCTTGATGGCGATGGTGTCGCAGCCCATCTCGGCCAGGGCTTTGGCGAGTTCGACGAAATGCGGGATATCGTGCACCGGGCTGGTGGTGTAGCAGATCGCGCCTTCGGCGTGCCTGCCGGCGGCTTTCACGGCATCGATCGACACCCGCAGGTTGCGCAGGTCGTTCATGGCATCGAAGACACGGAATACGTCGACGCCGTTGTCGGCCGATTTTTGCACGAAGGCACGCACGACGTCGTCGGGATAGTTGCGATAGCCGAGCAGATTCTGCCCGCGCAGCAACATCTGGATGCGCGTGTTGGGCAGCGCGCGGCGCAGCTGGCGCAGACGTTCCCACGGGTCTTCGCGCAGGAAACGCACGCAGGCGTCGAAAGTGGCGCCGCCCCAGGCTTCGAGCGACCAGAAGCCGACGGAATCGAGCTTGCCGCAGATCGGCAGCATGTCGGCGGTCTGCATGCGGGTGGCGATGAGCGACTGGTGGCCGTCGCGCAATACCAGCTCGGTGACGTGTACTTTAGCCATGGTTTATAACCCTTGATGTGCGGCGATGGCGGCGGCGATGGCGGCGGCCAGCACCTCCGGCGGTTTCTTTTCGGTGTACTGCACGAGTTCGGGATGTGATTCGACGAAACCGGTGTTGAACTGGCCACGCCGGAAATCGGGATGCTTGAGGATCTGCTGGTAATAGGGAATCGTGGTTTTCACGCCGTACACCAGCATGTCGGCCAGCGCGCGCTGGCCGCGCGCCAGCGTGGATTCCCAGGTGAGGTTCCACACCGTGAGTTTGGCGCACATGGAGTCGAAATAGGGCGGAATCACGTAGTCGGTGTAGATCGCGGCGTCCACTCGAACGCCGGGGCCGCCAGGGGAATAATAGCGGGTGATGCGACCGAGGCTGGGGAGGAAATCTTTTTTCGGATCTTCCGCGTTGACACGGAATTCGATGGCGTAGCCGCGGTGCGTGATGTCATCCTGCTTGTATTGCAAGGGCAGGCCGGAAGCGATGCGGATTTGTTCCTGCACGATATCCACCCCGGTGATGGTTTCGGTGATGGGGTGTTCCACCTGAAGCCGGGTGTTCATCTCCATGAAATAGAACTGGTTGTCCGAGTCGAGCAGGAATTCCACCGTGCCTGCATTGACGTAGCCGACGGCTTTCGCCGCACGCACCGCGAGCTTGCCGATGTACTGGCGCTGTGCTTCGGTGAGCTGCGGGCTGGGCGCGATCTCGATCAACTTCTGGTTGCGGCGCTGGATGGAACAGTCGCGCTCGAACAGGTGAATCACGCTGCCTTGCGTGTCGCCCAGGATCTGCACCTCGATATGGCGCGGATCGACGACGCATTTTTCGACGAAGACCTCGGGTTTGCCAAAAGCCTTGCTGGCCTCGGAAACGACACGGTCGTAATTTTTCAGCAAGTCGTCTTCGCTGTCGCAGCGCCGGATGCCGCGTCCGCCGCCGCCATTGGTGGCCTTGAGCATGACCGGATAGCCGATTTTTGCAGCCAGCGCCCGCGCTTCTTCCACGTTTTCCAGGTTGTGGTCGGCACCGGGCACCACCGGGATGCCTGCTGCGAGCATGGCATTGCGCGCCTGGATTTTGTCGCCCATGCGACGGATCACTTCCGGTGACGGGCCGATGAAGCGAATGCCGCGGCGGGCGCAAATTGTCGCCAGGTCGGGGTTTTCGGACAGAAAACCGTAACCGGGATGCAGCGCGTCACAGCCGGACGCCGCGGCCAGATTGACCAGCGTATGAGCGTTCAGATAGCCCTGGATCGGGTCCTTGCCGATGCGATAGGCTTCGTCCGCCTTTTTTACGTGCAGGGCATGGCGGTCGGCGTCGGAGTAGATGGCGACCGACTTGATGCCCAGCTCGGCGCAGGCCCGCACGATGCGGACGGCGATTTCGCCCCGGTTGGCGACCAGAATCTTCTTAATCATGGCGGCCTGTGCTTTGACAAAAATAACGACAAATCATATTATTGCGGGCTAATGTTTAACCGGGCTGGCCGGATTTTGCATACCGGTCGAGTCATTTGGGGTCGTTCGCGGCCCGCCTTTGCGGGGCAAAACCGTCATGATGCTGGCTGTCGAGGTCGAACCGAAGCGGTTTTGCACGGGTAGCCAGTCGTGGGAAACCCGGGCGGATGTATCCGCGTTTCCGAGGCTTGCCCGGGAATTTACGCAAGGCGAGCTGTTCTGTCGAGTCGCCGGCAGCACGGATGCGCGCGGGACGATGCGTCTGCATGTGCGGGTCGAGGGTGTGTCGACCCTGCGCTGCCAGCGCTGTCTGGGCGACCTGCCGCACACGCTGGCAATCGACAGCGTGGTGATGCTGGCGCGTGACGCGGCGGAGCTGGAGAGGCTGGAAGCCGATCCCGATTGCGACGTGATCCCGCTGGAAAACAGGCTCGACCTGGTCGCGCTGATTGAAGACGAAGTGTTGTTGGGCCTGCCGCTGGCAGCCATGCACGCTGAAGGTGAATGTTCCCACGGGGACGCACGATTTTTTTAGGAGCAAGATAATGGCAGTCCAACAGAACAAAAAATCCCCGTCCAAGCGCGGCATGCACCGCGCGCACGATTTCCTGACCAACCCGCCGCTGGCCGTCGAGCCGACCACCGGGGAAACGCACCTGCGTCACCACATCAGCCCGAACGGTTTCTACCGCGGCCGCAAGGTCGTCAAGGCCAAGGGCGAATAAGGTTCACTGGCGCCGTCATGCGGCGTCGGTTGTCCGGCCAACGTTCCGGCTGAATGAGAAACATCACTGTCGCCATTGATGTCATGGGGGGCGACCACGGCCCCCATGTCACGGTTCCGGCGGCCCTGCGCTGTCTGTCACGCAGCCCCGATCTGAATGTGATTCTGGTCGGGCCGCAGGACGTCATTGCGGCTGAACTCAAGGCGCGCCGTGCCAAGCCCACGCCGCGTCTGATCGTGCGCCACGCCAGCCAGGTGGTGGCGATGGATGAGCCGCCTGCCCTGGCGCTGCGCGGTAAAAAAGACTCTTCGATGCGTGTGGCCATCAACCTCGTCAAGTCCGGCGAGGCCGACGCGTGCGTGTCTGCCGGCAATACCGGCGCACTCATGGCAACTGCCCGCTTCGTCCTGAAGACGCTGCCGGGCATCGACCGGCCCGCCATTGCCACCGTCATGCCCACGATCAAGGGGCACGCGCTGGTGCTGGACCTGGGGGCCAACGTCGATTGCACCGCCGAGCACCTGTTGCAGTTCGGCATCATGGGCGCCATGCTCGTCTCTGCCGTGGAGCACAATCCGAACCCGAGCGTGGGCCTGCTCAACATTGGTGAGGAAGACATCAAGGGCAACGAAATGGTGAAACGCGCGGCCGAACTGCTGCGCGACAGCCACCTCAATTTTTACGGCAACGTCGAAGGCAACGATATCTTCAAGGGCACCACCGATGTCGTGG
>JAIWOL010000083.1 GCA_020216925.1 Thiobacillus sp.
TATGCGACGGCTTCGTCGGCAATGTCACCCTGAAGGCCTCCGAAGGTCTGGCCAAGATGATTTCCACCATTCTGCGCGCCGAATTCAAACGCAACTGGCGCACCCGGTTGGCCGGTTTGCTGGCCCTGCCGGTACTGAATACCTTCAAGCGCCGGCTTGACCCCCGCCGTTTCAACGGAGCCACCCTGCTGGGCTTGCGCGGAGTGGTGATCAAAAGCCACGGCTCGGCCGACCGCTATTCCTTCGAGCATGCCATAGACACTGCGGCGGACGAAGTCCGCAACAACGTACTCAAACGCATCGCAGACCAGATTCAGCTCAGCCAACGGGTGACCGCTTGACCTATTCCCGCATACTCGGCACCGGCGGCTATCTCCCCGCACGCGTCCTGACCAACGCCGATCTGGAGAAGATGGTCGAGACCAATGACCAATGGATCGTCGAGCGCACCGGCATCCGCGAGCGTCATATCGCCGCCGACGGCGAATTCACCAGCGATCTGGCCACCGAAGCCGCGCGTGCCGCGCTCGCGGCGGCAGCGGTCGAACCCGATGACATCGACCTGCTCGTGGTGGCCACCACCACCCCGGATCTGGTGTTTCCCAGCACCGCCTGCATCGTCCAGTCCAAGCTGGGCATGAGCAATGGCAAACCGGCTTTCGATATTCAGGCCGTATGCAGCGGTTTTGTTTATGCGCTTTCGGTGGCTGACCAGTTCATCAAGACCGGGGCGGCGAAACGCGTGCTGGTGATCGGTGCAGAGACACTGTCGCGCATCACCGACTGGACCGACCGCGGAAACTGCATCCTGTGGGGCGATGGAGCAGGGGCCGTGGTTCTCGGCGCATCCGATCAGCCGGGCATTCTCGCCACGCACATTCATGCCGACGGGCGACACAAGGAATTGCTGCGCACCACCACAGGCGCTTCGACCGGCCTCGACCAGCCTGCGGTCATGCGCATGGAGGGCAATGCCGTGTTCAAGATGGCGGTCAACACCCTCGACCGCATCGTCGACGAGACACTCGAAGCCAATAAGCTGCAAAAATCCGACATCGACTGGCTGGTGCCGCACCAGGCCAACATCCGCATCATTTCCGCCACGGCGAAAAAACTCGGCATGAGCATGGACAACGTGGTGACGACCGTGGCCGGCCACGGCAACACCTCGGCCGCCTCGGTGCCGCTGGCGTTCGACGTGGCGGTGCGCGACGGCCGTATCCGGCGCGGCCAGACCGTGCTGATGGAAGCCTTTGGCGGCGGGTTTACCTGGGGTTCCGCGCTCCTCAAATATTGACGCACGCATACACATGAAACTTGCATTTGTATTTCCGGGGCAGGGTTCGCAATCGCTTGGCATGATGGCCGGCTGGGACGGACGTGCAGAAGTTCGCGCAACTTTCCAGGAAGCGTCCGACGCGCTGGGGGCTGACCTATGGGCGATGGTGGCCGACGGCCCCGCCGAGCTGCTGAACCAGACCGTCAACACCCAGCCCGCCATGCTGGCCGCCGACATCGCCGCCTGGCGAGCGTGGCAAGCGGCGGGCGGCGCGACGCCGGCGCTGCTGGCAGGCCACAGCCTGGGTGAATATGCCGCGCTGGTCGCCGCGGGGGCGCTGGCTTTTGCGGACGCGATCAGGCTGGTGCGTTTTCGCGCCGAAGCCATGCAGGCTGCGGTACCGGAAGGCGTGGGTGCGATGGCGGCCATTCTGGGGCTGGATGATGCGGCCGTGCGGGCGGTGTGCAGCGAGGCCTGCGCCGGCGAGGTGGTGGAGGCGGTCAATCTCAATTCACCCGGACAGGTGGTGATCGCCGGCAACCGGGCCGCCGTTGAGCGCGCCATGGCGCTGGCGAAGGAACGGGGCGCCAAGCGCGCATTGCCGCTGCCGGTCTCGGTGCCGTCGCATTCCTCGCTGATGCGGCCTGCCGCCGACCGGCTGCTGAAACATCTGGTGAACATTTCGATCGCCACGCCGGCGATTCCGGTGCTCCACAACACCGACGTGCGACCCCATCCCGAGCCTGCAGCCATCCGCGTGGCGCTGGCGAAACAACTGCATACCCCGGTGCGCTGGGTTGAAACCATGCAGGCCCTGAAGGCGGCTGGCGTGGAGCGGGTGGTCGAATGCGGCCCCGGCAAGGTGCTGACAGGGCTCGCAAGGCGGATCGATGACAGCTTGCCTGCGCTGGCCGTATTCGATGAAGCGAGCCTCGCGGCCGCCCTGGACTAAGCCCAATCCAGCACAGCCAGACCCAACCGGACAAGGAGAAAACATGCAACAAGCAAGTTCCACGCAAAGCGCCAATCTCGAAGGGCAGGTGGCCCTGGTCACCGGCGCCAGTCGCGGCATCGGCCAGGCCATCGCCCTGGTCCTGGGCAAGGCGGGTGCAACCGTGGTCGGCACCGCCACCAGCGACAGCGGCGCACAGGCCATCAGCGCCTACCTCGCGGCTGCCGGCGTCAAGGGGAGCGGCATGAAACTCGACGTGACGGACGCTGCCGAGGTCGACGGCGTCATTGCCGCCATCGACAAGGGTTTCGGCAACATCGGCATTCTCGTCAACAACGCGGGCATTACCCGCGACAATCTTCTGATGCGCATGAAGGACGAGGAATGGGACGCCATCATGGCGACCAATCTCACCTCCGTGTTCCGTCTTTCCCGCGCGGTGCTGCGCGCCATGATGAAAGCCCGGCAGGGGCGCATCATCTCCATCGCCTCGGTCGTCGGGGCGATGGGCAATGCCGGCCAGACCAATTACAGCGCGGCCAAGGCCGGCATCATGGGTTTTACCAAATCGCTCGCGCGCGAGGTCGGTAGCCGCAACATCACTGTCAACTGCGTGGCGCCGGGTTTCATCGACACCGACATGACGCGTGCCCTGCCGGAAACGCAGCGTCAGGCCCTGCTGGATCACATTCCGCTGGGCCGGCTGGGGTCGGCAGACGACATCGCGCAGGCCGTGCTGTTCCTGGCATCGCCCGCAGCGGGCTATGTGTCGGGCACGACCCTGCACGTCAACGGCGGCATGTACATGGCATGAGCCGCCAGTAAATTTTGGTAGAATCGCCGGGTTTTATTTTCAGCGGCTGGTTCGGATGAACCAAGCCTTATTCACAGAGAGGAACAGCAATGGATAACGTGCAGCGTGTAATCAAGGTCGTCGCCGAGCAATTGGGCGTGAACGAAGCAGACATCAAAAACGAGTCTTCCTTCGTGGGCGATCTGGGTGCAGACTCTCTCGACACGGTGGAACTGGTGATGGCGCTGGAAGAGGAATTCGGTTGCGAAATCCCCGACGAGGAAGCCGAGAAAATCACCACCGTCCAGCAGGCGATCGATTACGTCAACAGCCATTCGAGCTGAGCGCGGTTGCGGGTTGACTTCATCACAAAGCAAAAGGTCTGACATTTGTCCAAGCGTCGCGTAGTCGTCACTGGCCTGGGGATCGTCTCTCCGGTCGGCAATACCATTGCGGAAGCCTGGGATTCCCTGCTCGCCGGGAAAAGCGGCATCGCCCGCATCACCCGTTTCGATCCGGCGCCCTTCGCGGCGCACATGGCCGGCGAGGTCAAGGGGTTCGACGTTGAGCAATATCTCAACGCCAAGGAGGCCCGCCGCATGGATATTTTCATCCAGTACGGCATGGCGGCGGGCATCCAGGCGCTGCGCGACTCGGGGCTGGAAATTACCGAAGCCAATGCCGAGCGCATTGGCGTCAACATCGGTTCCGGCATCGGCGGCCTGCCGCTGATCGAGGAGACCCATGCGCTGCTCGCCGAGTCGGGGCCGCGCAAGATTTCCCCTTTCTTCATTCCGGGATCGATCATCAACATGATATCGGGCAACCTCTCGATCCTGTACGGCATCAAGGGGCCGAATCTGGCCGTGGTCACGGCCTGTACCACGGGTCTTCATGCCATCGGCCTGTCTGCCCGCATGATCGAATACGGGGATGCCGACGCGATGATCGCCGGCGGGGCCGAATCGGCGGTGTCGCCGCTGGGGGTGGGGGGCTTTGCCGCCGCCCGCGCGCTGTCCACCCGCAATGACGACCCGGCCACAGCCAGCCGCCCGTGGGACAAGGATCGTGACGGCTTCGTTCTGGGCGAAGGCGCGGGTGTGATGGTGCTGGAAGAATACGAGCACGCGAGAGCGCGCGGCGCGAAAATCTACGCCGAAGTCGCCGGTTTCGGCATGAGCAGTGATGCCTACCACATGACCGCGCCTTCCACCGACGGCCCGAAGCGTTCGATGCAGAATGCGCTGCGCGACGCCGGCCTCAACCCGGACCAGGTCCAGTACATCAACGCGCACGGCACGTCCACGCCGCTGGGCGACAAAAACGAGACCGACGCAATCAAGCTCGCGCTCGGCGACGCGGCCTACAGGGCTGTGGTCAACTCGACCAAATCGATGACCGGCCACCTGCTCGGCGGCGCGGGCGGAGTGGAAGCGGTGTTCAGCGTGCTGGCGGTGCATCACCAGGTATCGCCTCCTACCATCAATATCTTCAACCAGGATCCGGAGTGCGATCTGGATTATTGCGCCAACACCGCACGCGAGATGAAGATCGACGCCGCCCTGAAAAACAATTTCGGCTTCGGCGGCACCAACGGCTCGCTGGTATTCAGACGCGTCTGAACGGCGCGCCGGATTCGCGTGAATACGCCGGACATTCGGGTGTGGTCGGGGCGGCCTGACCTGATCCGGCTGCAAGCTGCTCATCCCCGGCGTTACCCGGCGCTGTTCGTCAGCAATGGCGACAGCGGCTGGGACATGCTTTTTGCGTTTCCGCAGGACACTGTGCGCTTTGGCCGTGGAGAGCTGGATGCCCTGCGTGCCCACCCTGCGATGCAGGCCCCGAGCCTGTCGCCGGTGTCGCCCGAACTGCCGTTTTGCGGCGGCTGGCTGGTGGCGCTGGCCTATGAACTGGGCGGGGCGTTCGAACCCAGTGCGGGGCAGGCATGCGATCCTGACGATTATCCCCTGGCCTGGCTGACGCGAATTCCCGCCGCGATCCTGGTTGAGCGTGCGAGCGCGCGCTGCCTGCTGGTTGCGGAACCAAGCGCAGATTCTGGCTGGCTCGATGCCATGCAGGCGGATCTCGAATCCGGCCTGCCCGACCTGCCGGCCATGCCCGCCACCGCTTCCATCCGTGAGGAGCCTGCGCAGCGTTTTCTGGAGGGCGTGGCGCGTATCCAGGATTACATTCGTGCCGGAGACGTGTTCCAGGTCAATCTGTCGCGCGGCTGGCGGGGCGAATTTGCCGCAGCCGCAGTGCCCGCCGCCCTGTTCGACGCACTCATGCGCAAGAATCCGGCGCCGTTTTCGGCGTTGCTGCAACTGGACGACTGGGCCATCGTGAGTTCTTCGCCGGAACGCCTGGTGCGTCTGGGGCAGGACGGCATGCTGGAAACCCGTCCCATCGCCGGCACGCATCCGCGCAGCGAGGACACGGCGGAGGACGCCGCGCTGCGCGCCCGGCTGGCTGCGCATCCCAAGGAGCGCGCCGAGCACGTCATGCTGGTCGACCTGGAGCGCAACGACCTCGGGCGTGTCTGCACGCCTGGCAGCGTCGAAGTGTCCGCGTTGATGGAGATTGCCAGCTATCGCCATGTCCACCACATCGAATCGACCGTGCGCGGCCGTCTGCGGCCGGGCGCAACCGTGTTCGATGTCCTGCGCGCCACGTTTCCCGGGGGGACCATCACCGGCTGCCCCAAGGTGCGCACCATGCAGATCATCCGCGAGCTGGAGGCCGAGCCCCGGCGCAGCTACACCGGCAGCGTGGGCTACATTAACCGCGACGGAAGTTTCGATTTCAATATCCTCATCCGCAGTTTCCTGCTGCGTGGCCGCGCCTGGGAGTTTCGGGCCGGGGCGGGCATCGTGGCCGATTCGCTGGCGGCGCGCGAGCTCGACGAAACGCGGGCCAAGGCGCGCGGCCTGCTGCGTGCGCTGGAGACTCCGTGATCCTCGTCGACGGCGAACCCGCAACGGCGATCGATGCCCGCGATCGTGGCCTCGCATACGGCGATGGCGTCTTTCGCACGCTCAAATGTCTGGCTGGCGCACCGTTGTGGTGGCGCGACCAGTACGACACGCTGTGTCGCGACTGCGCCGCGCTGGCCTTGCCTGTTCCCGACGACGATACCCTGCGCGACGAGGTAGGCCGGGCGGCGGCGGGTGCCGACTGCGCGGTGAAGATACTCGTCACGCGGGGCAGCGGGGCACGCGGATACACCCCGCCCGCTGCAAGCCCGCCGAGGCGCATCGTCATGGCGTCGGCCTTGCCGCCGATGGCGCAAAGCGGCGCCCCGGCCGAGGTGTCGGCCCGGCTGTGCAGCCTGCGTCTGGCGGCGCAGCCACGTCTGGCCGGCATCAAGCACCTCAACCGGCTTGAAAACGTGCTGGCGCGGGCAGAATGGGATGACCCGGCCTGTTTCGAAGGCCTGTTATGCGACGCCTCCGGACTGCTCGTCGGCGGCACACTCAGCAACCTGTTCTGGCTGGAGGGCAACACGCTCTGTACCCCGCCGCTGGATGAATGCGGCATCGCCGGCGTGACGCGCGCACGGCTGTTGCGCCGGGCCGCGCGACTGGGCCTGGCCAGCCGTTTCGAGCGGCGTCCGCCAGCCGCTATACTCGCGGCAGATGAAGTGTTGATCGGCAACAGTCTGATTGGCGTGCGCCGCCTGGCGCGGATCGACGACGCGGAATTGTCGGATGCCGGCTGGCGCATCCGCCTCGACGAGCTAGTGCATGAAGAATCGGATTAAACATATTGTCCTGCTGGGCTTGACGCTGTGCCTTGCCGGAGCCGGCTGGCTCAGCTGGTATGCCACCCGCCCGCAGGGCGTGGGCGTGCTGCCACAAAGCATCCATGTGCGGCCGGGGATGCATTTGCGCGCGCTGACCACGGCACTGGAACGCGCCGGGGTGATCGAACACCCCCTGGCTTTCCGCCTGCTGGCGCGTGTGCTGGGCAAGGGACACTCGATCAAGCTGGGGGTTTATACCCTTGACAGACCGCTCACGCCGCTGCAGCTGCTCGACAAGTTCGAACGCGGCGAAGTGTCCCAGATCGCCGTGCAGTTCATCGAAGGCTGGACCCTGCGAGAAGTGCGTGCGGCGCTGGCGGCCCAGCCTCTGCTCAACAACGACAGCGCAACGCTCAGCGAAGCCGAACTGGCGCAGGCCATTGGTGTGGATGACACGCGGCTGGAAGGCCGGCTGTTCCCTGACACCTATTTTTTTGCGCCGCATTCTTCCGATCTCGACGTGCTGCGCCGGGCCTACCGCCTGCAGCAGCAGAAACTCCAGGCGGCCTGGGAGACACGCGCGCCGGACCTGCCTTACCGCACGCCCTATGAGGCGCTGATCATGGCGTCCATCGTCGAAAAGGAAACCGGTGCGGCTTTCGAGCGCCCAACCATCGCCGGAGTGTTCGTCAACCGCTTGCGTCTGGGTATGCGGCTGCAAACGGATCCGACCGTGATCTACGGGCTGGGCGAGCGTTTTGACGGCAATCTGCGCAAAGCCGACCTGCAGCGCGATACGCCATACAACACATACACGCGTGCCGGCCTGCCGCCCACACCGATCGCCATGCCCAGCGAAGCGGCGATCCGCGCTGCGCTCAACCCCGAAAAGACGGATGCGCTGTATTTCGTCTCGCGGGGAGACGGCACCCACGTCTTTTCCAGCACTCTCGACGCGCACAATCGCGCCGTCAACCGCTACCAGCGATGACAACCCCGGGACGCTTCATTACGCTCGAAGGCGTCGATGGCGCGGGCAAGAGCACACACCTCGACTTTGTTGCAGGGCGGCTCCGGGCACGCGGGCATGAGGTTGTCCTCACCCGCGAACCCGGAGGCACGGCTCTCGGAGAGGCCCTGCGTGAGCTGCTACTGCACCGCGACATGGATGCAAGCACCGAACTTCTGTTGATGTTTGCCGCGCGCCAGCAACACCTGGCCGAACTGATCCACCCGGCGCTGGCGCGGGGCGCGTGGGTGGTGTCCGACCGCTTTACCGACGCCAGTTATGCCTACCAGTGCGGCGGCCGCGGCATTGATGCGTCGCGGGTGGCGGTGCTGGAAAACTGGGTGCAAGGAGGATTCGCGCCGCATCTCACCCTGCTGTTTGACCTGCCTGCCGAGGTGGCTGAAGCCCGCCGTGCCGCCGCGCGTGCCGCCGACCGCTTCGAGCGTGAGGCAGACGGTTTTTTCGACCGCGTGCGCCAGGCCTATCTGTCGCGGGCCGAAGCCGAACCCGGGCGGATTCGTGTGCTGGATGCGCGACAGAGCATCCCCGACTTGCAGGCGGCAATTGCGGATTTATTGGACAGGCTCGAGTGAACGCACCTTATCCCTGGCTGGCGGCGACCTGGCGGCAGCTGCTGGCTACACGTGGCCGGCCCGCGCAGGCCCTGCTGCTGGCGGGGCCGCGCGGCGTGGGGAAGGGCGCACTGGCGCAGGCCTGGGCGCAGACCTTGCTGTGCGAGACCCCGCGTGACGGAGGCGAGGCCTGCGGCGCCTGCCCGGCCTGCCACTGGTTCGAGGCGGGCACCCATCCCGATTACCTGCATCTCACCCTGCAGGAAAAGACAACCAAAGAAGGCGACACGCGACTGGCTACCGCCATCGAGGTGGAACAGGCGCGCGCAGCCGTCGATTTCGTCCAGCTGTCGACGTATCGGGCGGGACGCCGCGTAGTTCGGATCGAACCGGCCGATGCGCTCAATCTGGCTTCTGCCAATGCCCTGTTAAAGGTGCTGGAGGAGCCGCCGTTAAATACAGTATTCGTGCTGGTCTCGGATCAGCCGCGCCGCTTGTTGCCCACCATACGCAGCCGATGCGCGCGTCTCGATATCGGATTGCCGACTGTGGAGACAGCCTCGCATTGGCTGAGGGGACAGAATCTGGAGATCGATGCCGGAACCGTGCTGGCGCTGTCCGGCGCGCCGCTGGATGCGGTGCGATGGATCGAGAGTGGCGAATGGGAGACGCGCCGCGAACTGCTGGAGCAACTGGCGCGGCCCGCTGAACTGGATCCCGTCGGGCTGGGGGAACGCTGGAAAACCCTGCCTCCCCGGCTCTGGCATGGCGTGGCGTATAAATGGCTGGCAGATGTGTTGGCGGTTCGTCTGCGTGGGCAGGTCCGGTTCAATCTCGATTTCGCTGCCGCGCTCGACAGGCTGGGGGGCCGGGCAGATCTGGCGAAACTGCTTGCCCTGACCCGCCAGCAGAGTGAGGAAGGCAGAGTGCTGGAGCATCCCCTGAACCGGGTGCTGCAGATGCAGGCCTGGCTGGTGCGTTATCGGCATGTTTTTGATTGATGAGTCGGGATGGAAAAGAAATGGGCGACATGAATGCGAGCGTGAATACCCCAGCCGAAGGCGGCGCCCGCCCGGGCGTGCTGTCGCTGTCGATCAAGGAAAAATCGGCGCTGTTTGCCGCTTACATGCCCTTCATCAAGGGCGGCGGGCTGTTCATTCCCACCAGCAAGTCCTACAGGATGGGCGAAGAAGTCTTCATGCTGCTCACTCTGATGGAAGACCCGTCCAAACTGCCGGTATCCGGCAAAGTGGTGTGGATTTCGCCCGCCGGTGCGCACGGCGGACGCACCCAGGGCGTGGGCGTGCAGTTTGCCGCCAACGATGGCGGCAAGACGGCCATGAACAAGATCGAGGGTTTGCTCGGTGGCTCGTTGAAATCCACCCGCCCCACCCATACCATGTAGGCGGATGGCCAGGTTCAGGATGCAGAAGCGGTGCAGTACACTGTGAAGAACCTTGCGCCCGGCTTTCTGCAACCCGAATCTGCCCTATGTTTGTCGACTCCCACTGCCACATCAACTTCCCCGATCTTGCCGGCAGGCTGCCGGCGATCCTTGAGCGCATGGCCGCCAATGAGGTGAGCCATGCGCTGTGCATCAGCGTGGAACTGGAGAAATTTCCCGAGGTGCGCGCACTCGCCGAGGCGCACCCGAATGTCTTCGCGTCGGTAGGCGTGCATCCCGACCATGAAGACTGCACCGAACCGAGCGTGGACGAACTCGTTGCGCTGGCCGACCATCCCAGGGTGGTGGCCATCGGTGAAACCGGTCTCGACTATTTCCGTCTGACGGGCGATCTCGAATGGCAGCGCGAACGCTTCCGCACCCATATCCGTGCGGCCCGGGCCAGCGGCAAACCGCTGGTCATCCACACCCGTGCCGCGGCGGACGATACGCTGGCGATCATGCGGGAAGAGGACGCCGGGCGGGCGGGCGGGGTGATGCACTGCTTCACCGAGAGCCTGGCGGTGGCCGAAGCCGCCATTGAAATGGGGTTCTATATCTCGTTTTCCGGCATCGTCACGTTCAAGAATGCGGCAACGCTGCGTGAGGTGGCGGCGAGCATCCCGCTGGAACGTATCCTGATCGAGACCGACTCACCGTATCTTGCCCCGGTGCCGCATCGTGGCCAGACCAACGAACCGGGCTTTGTCAAGCATGTGGCGGAAGAGATTGCGCGCGTGCGGGGCACCACGCCCGAAATCATCGGCGCCGCCACGACCGAGAACTTTTTTCGCCTGTTTGCTGCTGCCCGCGCCTGATCAGGCGTGGCGCGCGACCCGCACCTGATGCTGCCAGGCCGGGGACTGCACCCAGGCTTCAAAATCTGCCGCCGACACCGGTTTGGAAAAATGGTAGCCCTGCGCCTGGTCGCACCCCAATAGACACAGCTGGCTCAGGATGGCTTCGTTTTCCACGCCTTCCGCCACCACCCGCAAACCGAGGTTGTGCGCCAGATCGATGGTGGAGCGCACGATCACCGTATCGTTGGGATCGTTGACCATGTTCTGGACGAAGGAACGGTCAATTTTCAGCTCGCTCACGGGCATTTGCTTGAGATAGGCGAGCGAGGAATAGCCCGTGCCGTAATCGTCGAGCGCGAGCTTGCAGCCGGTAGCCTCCAGCCGTTTGAGGTTTTCCAGGGCATGACGGGGATCATCCAGAACGGCGCTTTCCGTGATTTCCAGGCAGATTCGGTCTGGTCGGCAATCGTGTGTTTTGAGCAGCGCGGCGAAGTAGGCTGGCAATTCGGTATTCATCAGATCGCGCGCCGACAGGTTGACCGAAATGGCCACGTCGAGCCCGGCGCGTTGCCAGGCGCTGCATTGCCGTATCCCCTCGCGCAGTACCCAGCGGGTGATTTCCTGGATATAGCCGGTGTGCTCGGCAAAAGGAATGAAACGGTCCGGCGGGACGAAGCCGCGAAGCGGATGCACCCAGCGCACCAGTGCCTCGACGGCGGGCTTGCCGCTGTTCTTCAGGTCGACCTTGGGCTGATAGAAGAGCACGAGCTGGTTCTGTTCCACCGCCTGGCGCAGCTCACTCATCAGCGAGAGCCGGTCGAGCGTTTTTTCGTCGTAGCGCGTGTCGTATTCGGCAAAGCCCAGGTTGTCTTGTTTGGCCTTGTACATGGCGATGTCGGCACAGCGCATGAGCGTGGTCGGATCGGCGCTATGTTCTGGCGAAGCGGCAATGCCGAAACTGCCATGGATGTCGACCAGCTGGCCTTCGATATCCATGGACGCTTCGAGCGCGAGCAGCAAGCTGTTTACGACCTTGCGGGCAGCGGCGGGCGTGGCGGTAGGCAGCAGGATGGCAAACTCATCGCCGCCCAGGCGAGCGACCGTGTCGGTCTGTCGCAGCGTGGCGACCAGGCGCCGGGCGACTTCCCGCAGCACCTGATCGCCCATGGGATGCCCCAGCGACTCGTTGACGTAGCGGAAACGGTCGAGATCGAGCAGCACGACCGCGAGCGGTGCGCCCTCGCGCCCCGTCGTGGCGAGTGCCGTGGCCAGACGTTCGATGAAGCGCGCACGGTTGGACAGCCCTGTGAGGGTGTCGGTATAGGCGAGTTCGAGAATGCGGTTCTCGCGCTCGGCAATGGCCTGGCTCATGTCGCCGAAGGCGTGGGCCAGATCCGCAAGTTCGTCAGCACGATCCAGCGAGGGCGGCGAGCGGTAGTCGCCACTGGCGATGTGGCGTGCGTGCTGCGACAGCGTGCGCAGCGGTGCGGCGATGCCGCGCGAGATGATGAAGCTCGCCAGGCTCGACAGCAGCAGCCCGATCAGGCCCAGTATCGTCATACTGTTGCGCAGTTCGTAAAACGGCAGCATCGCCTGATCGATATTCGACTGCAGAAGGACGCGTGCGTGCTCGACATTGAGCGCGGCCAGGGGAACATCGAGAGCGAGATAGCTTGCGCCGGGTGTATCCACCCTGCGCGGTGACATGACCAGGCCGGGCGCGCTGCCCGGATCAGCGGCGATTTTTTTCTGCATGGCAGCGGGCAGGGTGCTGGCGTGGGTCAGCCAGTTTCCGTCCTGCACGCGGCTCAGAAAGTTGTGTACGTCAAGTTGTGCAAATTCGTAATCAGGTAATTGGTTGATTCTGTTTGCGCTGTCGTTGTCGCGCAGGGCGCAGCCCAGA
>JAIWOL010000026.1 GCA_020216925.1 Thiobacillus sp.
CTGCGCAGCACGCCGTCGGGCGCCTTCGGCTCCTGCCGCTTCAAGCTGAAGTCGCTGGAAGCCAACAAGCGCGAATACGAGCGCCTGATCGAGGTGTTCAAGGCGCACAACATCGGCTACTTCTTCTACAACGGCGGCGGCGACTCGGCCGACACCTGTTTCAAGGTGTCGCAGCTTTCCGAAGCGATGGGCTATCCGATCCAGGCGATTCACGTGCCCAAGACCGTCGACAACGACCTGCCGATCACCGACTGCTGCCCCGGCTTCGGCTCGGTCGCCAAGTACATCGCCGTCTCCACGCTGGAAGCCAGCTTCGATGTGCGCTCGATGGCCAAGACCTCGACCAAGGTCTTCGTCATCGAAGTCATGGGCCGCCACGCCGGCTGGATTGCCGCCGCCGGCGGTCTGGTCGAGGACCACGGCATCCCGGTCGTGATCCTGTTTCCCGAAATCGAATTCGACCAGAAGAAATTCCTCGCCGTGGTCGACAGAAAGGTCAAGGAATTCGGCTTCTGCACCGTGGTTGTATCCGAAGGCTGCCATTATCCCGATGGCAAATTCCTCGCCGAGCAGGGCACGCGCGACGCCTTCGGCCACGCCCAGCTCGGCGGCGCCGCGCCGGTGGTCGCCAACATGATCAAGGACGCGCTCGGCCACAAGTTCCACTGGGCTGTCGCCGACTACCTGCAGCGCGCCGCGCGTCACATCGCTTCCAAAACCGATGTGAAGCAGGCCTACGAGCTCGGCAAGAAGGCCGTCGAGCTGGCGATCAAGGGCCACAACTCGGTGATGCCGACGGTCGACCGCATTTCCGATGTCCCCTACAAGTACAGGATCGGCATGGCGCCGCTGTCGAAAGTGGCCAACGTCGAGAAGTTCATGCCGCGCGACTTCATCAGCAAGGACGGCTTCGGCATCACGCCCAAGTGCAAGCGCTATCTCACGCCGCTGATCCAGGGCGAGGATTATCCGAAGTACAAGGACGGCCTGCCGGTGTACGTGACGCTGAAGAACGTGGCCGTCGCAAAGAAGCTGCCCGCGTTCGAGCTCTGAGTGTCGGCGGGGTGCGTGAGTGGAACAGGGCGACTGCCGCTGCACCGTCACTGCGCAGCGCCCGATCCTCCCCACGGCCTGCACGCATGGCGCCAGACAGAACCAGGCATGCCTGCCCCGTTGCAGCGGGACTGGCGGCCGCGCGCCCGGTGCAATATGCCTGGTGACGGGAGGCAAGCAAACGGCAGCCTCGGTTGCCGTTTTTTCGTTCAATCGATATAAATAAATCAATCAGAAGGAGGGGTCGCATGGATATGCCTATGCTGGGAATACTCGCCTGTGCGGTGGTGGCGATTCTGTATGGTGTGGTATCGATCGGCTGGATCATGAAGCTTCCTGCCGGCAATGCGCGAATGCAGGAAATCGCACTTGCCGTGCAACAGGGGGCACAGGCCTATCTGAACAGGCAATACACGACCATCGGTATGGTCGGCGTGGTGCTGTTCGTCGCACTGTGGCTGGCGCTTGGAAGCTACACGGCGATTGGCTTCCTGATTGGCGCGGTGCTGTCGGGCGCGGCCGGCTATATCGGCATGAACGTCTCGGTGCGGGCCAACGTGCGCACCGCGCAGGCAGCAAGCAACGGCCTCAATGCGGCGCTCAACGTGGCTTTCAAGGGTGGGGCCATCACCGGGATGCTGGTGGTCGGCCTTGGTTTGCTCGGCGTGGCAGGGTACTACGCCGTCCTGACGCAGATGGGTTCGACGCCTGAAGACGCAATCCACGCGCTGGTCGGGCTGGGGTTTGGCGGTTCCCTGATCTCGATTTTCGCCCGTCTCGGGGGCGGTATTTTCACCAAGGGGGCGGACGTGGGGGCGGACCTGGTCGGCAAGGTCGAAGCCGGCATTCCCGAGGACGATCCTCGCAATCCTGCGGTCATCGCCGATAACGTGGGCGACAACGTGGGCGACTGCGCCGGCATGGCTGCCGACCTGTTCGAAACCTACGCGGTCACGCTCATCGCCACCATGCTGCTGGGCGCGCTGATGTTTGCGGGCGACGCAGCCGTGATCTACCCGATGGCGCTGGGGGCGGTGTCGATCATTGCCTCCATTGTGGGAAGTTTCTTCGTCAAGGCCCGTCAGGGCGGCAAGATCATGAATGCGCTGTATCGCGGTCTGGCGGTGGCGGGCGGTTTGAGTCTGCTTGCGTTCTACCCGGTGACCACGATGCTCGTTGGTGACGGGCTCGCCCTGGCGGACGGCAATACGGTTTCCGCGATGAATCTCTATGGGGCGGCGCTGATCGGTCTGCTGCTCACCGCCGCGATGGTGGTCATCACCGAGTACTACACGGCCACCGAATACAAACCCGTGCGGCACATCGCGCAGGCATCCACCACCGGCCACGGCACCAACATCATCGCGGGTCTGGGTGTGTCGATGAAATCGACCGCCGCCCCCGTGCTTGCCGTGTGCGCCGCCATCTGGGCCGCGCATACGCTGGCGGGGCTGTACGGTATTGCCATTGCCGCCACCGCCATGCTTTCAATGACCGGCATCATCGTTGCGCTCGACGCCTACGGCCCGATCACCGACAACGCCGGCGGCATTGCAGAGATGGCCGAACTGCCGGGCAGCATCCGCGACATCACCGACCCGCTCGATGCCGTCGGCAACACCACCAAGGCCGTGACGAAAGGCTATGCGATTGGCTCTGCGGGCCTGGCCGCACTGGTGCTGTTTGCCGACTACACGCACGCGCTCGAAAAGGTTGTGGGCGGAACGACGATGTTCGATCTGTCGAATCACATGGTCATCATCGGTCTGCTCATCGGCGGCATGGTGCCCTATCTGTTCGGTGCGATGGGCATGGAAGCCGTTGGCCGTGCCGCAGGCTCGGTGGTGGTGGAAGTGCGTCGCCAATTCAGGGAAATCCCCGGCATCATGGCGGGGACGGCCAAACCCGATTATTCCCGGGCAGTGGACATGCTCACCCGCGCTGCAATCAAGGAAATGATCGTGCCATCCCTGCTGCCGGTGCTGGTGCCCATCCTGGTCGGGGTTTTCCTCGGCCCGCAGGCGCTGGGTGGCCTGCTTCTCGGCACCATCGTCACCGGCATCTTCGTGGCGATCTCGATGACCACCGGCGGCGGCGCCTGGGACAACGCCAAGAAATACATCGAGGAAGGCCATCACGGCGGCAAGGGATCCGACGCCCACAAGGCCGCGGTCACCGGAGACACCGTGGGCGATCCCTACAAGGACACGGCCGGTCCCGCAGTGAACCCGTTGATCAAGATCATCAATATCGTTGCGCTGTTGATCGTGCCCCTGATTGCATGAACAAAATGCGCTAAGCTTGGGGCGGGTTTCATTTCATCTCATGTGAACAGGAGGCGTAATCATGGCTAAAAACGTAGGTGGCGCAGATCGAATCATCCGTCTGGTGGCAGGCGTCGGCCTGATTGCCTATGCCATGTCCAACTTGCCGGGGGCGGAGGACTGGATGGTGCCTGCCGGCATAGTCGGCTTCGTGCTGCTGCTCACCGGGATCATCGGCTGGTGTCCGGCTTACCTGCCGTTCGGCATCAAGACCTGCAAGACCAAATAAACTTTTGCCCGCTGTGCTGGTCTGTAACGTGCGCCCACCGGGCGCACTTTTTTTGGAAATCTCATGCGATTCGTTTCGGTTCTCCTGATTTTCTTTTTGGGCGGTGCGGCCAACGCAGGCGGAATCGATCGCCTCAAGGCCTTCATTGCAGGCGCAAAAACCGCAGAAGCCGATTTTAGCCAGACCGTCACAGACAAGAGCGGGCGCATCACCCAGCAAGCCAGCGGCAAGATGGCTTTCGCCCGGCCCGGGAAATTTCGCTGGGACTACACCACACCGTATACCCAGGTCATCGTCGGCGACGGCACGAAACTCTGGCTCTACGATGCGGATCTAGACCAGGTCACCGTCAAGCCGCTGGGCGAGATCGTGGCCGGTACGCCAGCGGCGCTGCTGGCAGGCGACAACGCCATCGAGAAATACTTCAATCTCAGGGATGCGGGGACATCGGCCGGCCTGGAGTGGCTTGAGGCGACGCCGAGAAACAAGGACACGACATTCGAGCGCATCCGCATGGGATTCCGTGGCGATACCCTTGCGCAGATGGAACTGCTGGACCAGTTCGGTCAGCGCACCACGCTCAGGCTGACGCAGTTTGCACGCAATCCGGTTCTACCTGCGTCACGTTTCAGGTTCGCGCCGCCCAAAAGCGCGGATGTGATCGGAGAGTGACGGGCCGGGCGGAATTTTCGCGTCTGCCGGCCTGGGATAATCGCTGTCATGTGCCCCCAGGATCTCTTCGCCCCTGATCCCGCGCCCTCGCAAGAAACGTCCGGCCCTCGCCCGCCGCTGGCGGAAAGCCTGCGTCCGCAAACCCTGAACGATGTCGTCGGCCAGGGACACCTGCTGGGCCCCGGCAAACCGCTGCGGCTGGCTTTCGACTCCGGCAAGCCGCATTCGATGATCCTGTGGGGTCCGCCGGGTGTCGGCAAAACCACGCTGGCGCGCCTGACGGCCCGGGCATTCGACGCTGATTTCATTGCCTTGTCTGCCGTGCTGTCCGGCGTCAAGGACATCCGCGAGGCGGTCGACCGCGCACGCATGAACCAGCGCACCGCTTGCAGCACCATCCTGTTCGTCGACGAGGTGCATCGCTTCAACAAATCGCAGCAGGACGCTTTCCTGCCGCACGTCGAGTCCGGGCTCTTCACCTTCATCGGCGCGACCACCGAGAATCCCTCGTTCGAAGTGGTGGGGGCCTTGCTGTCGCGGGCCCAGGTTTACGTGCTGAAATCGCTGACGGAAGAAGATCTGATCCGGTTGATGCAGCGGGCGCTGCAAAAACTTCCCGGCCTGAGACTGGCGTCCGGGGTGGACGCCCTGCTGGCAGGCCACGCAGACGGCGATGCCCGCAAGCTCCTGAACCTGCTGGAGCAGCTGCATACGGCAGCGCGCACGGCGGCAGTCGAAACTGTCGATGCCGCCTTTGTCGAAAATGCGCTTGCGCAGTCGCTGCGCCGCTTCGACAAAGGCGGTGAAGCGTTCTATGACCAGATTTCCGCGCTGCACAAGAGCGTGCGCGGCAGCGATCCCGATGCGGCGCTCTACTGGCTGGTGCGCATGTTCGACGGCGGGGCCGACCCGCGTTATCTGGGCCGGCGCCTCGTGCGCATGGCCAGTGAAGACATTGGCCTGGCCGACCCGCGTGCCTTGCGTCTTGCATTGGACGCGGTTGAAACCTATGAACGCCTGGGCAGCCCGGAAGGGGAACTGGCGCTCGCCCAGGCCTGCCTCTATCTTGCCTGTGCGCCCAAGAGCAACGCCGCCTATGTGGCCTACAACGCGGCCCGCGCGTTTGTGCAGAGCCATCCATCGAACGAGGTGCCGATGCATCTGCGCAATGCCCCGACCCGCCTCATGAAAACGCTCGGATACGGGCGTGCGTATCGCTATGCGCACGACGAACCGGAAGCCTACGCGGCAGGAGAGCGGTATTTTCCTGAAGACGTGACGCCGCAGCGGTTTTACCTGCCCACCCCGCGCGGACTGGAAGCCAGAATCGCCGAAAGACTGGCATATTTGCGTCAGCTCGACGACGCCGCGGACAAGGACTGAACCCGTCCGCCAGCGGCCTATTTCTCGGTCAGTTTCTTGATGACGCCCGCCGCCCATTCACGGCCGCCCAGTCCAAAGGCCAGCGCGAAGGCGAGGCCAATGGCGCCGAAGCCGATCTGGAAGGCGGCGGTGAGCAGGCCGGTGCCGATATTGAGCTGTTCCAGCGCAACAAAGACCACGAAGACAATCACCCCATACTCGGAAAGTGTGCTCAGGGTCAGCGCACCCTGCACCCCCATGTTGTTGAGATAGGCAAACATCATGCGGTTGATGAAGCGCGCCACCAGCACGCCGAACACCAGCACCAGGATGGCGACGATGAGGTTGGGGATGTAGAGCACGACCTTGTTGAAAAGATCGGCCACCATGTGCAGGCCGAGGCTGTTGGCCACCACCACCACCACAATGAAGATGACGATCCAGTAGGCCAGCTTGGCAAGAATCCTCGACAGGCTGAGATCCAGATTGCCTTGCTTGAGGAAGGCCTCGATACCGGTTTTCTGGGCAAGCGTATCGAATTTCAGCACGTCCAGCATTTTCATCACGCCGGTGCGCACCAGGTTGGCAAACAGCCAGCCCAGAAACAGCAGCACAAGCGCTGCGATCAGTTGGGGAACAAAACCCGCCAGCTGGGTCCAGAAGGCGGTGAAAGAAGCGACGAACACGTCCAATTGCTGTTGCATGGTGAGCTCCTTGGGTTGCGGGTTCGGGAGATACGGAAGCAGGCCTGGTATTGTTATGGGGCCCCCACATTATAAACGCGGCAAATTGGCAGGGTAGGCCGTGTGGCGCCGCCCTGCGGTTCAGAGGTCTTCGCGCCGCAGCAGAAACACGAACTGGCTGCCGCCTTCGGTGTCGAGCCAGGTGAACGGCAGGGTGGGGCAGGCGGCTTCGAGGGCGTCGCGGTTGTGCCCGATCTCCACCACCAGCATGCCGCCGGGATTGAGATGTGCCCGGGCCGCAGCGAGGATCTGCCGCGTGGCGTCGAGCCCGTCCTCGCCTGAACCGAGCGCCAGAGCCGGCTCCGCCAGATATTCCGGCGGCAGAGCGGCGACCGATTCGGCGTTGACGTAGGGCGGGTTGCTGATGATCACGTCGTAGCTGCGGCCATTCAGTGCGGCGAACAGATCGGATTCGATCAAGTCGATGCGCTTGCCCAGGCCATAATCGGCGACGTTTTGCGCCGCGACGGCAAGTGCGTCCTTCGACAGATCGGCCGCGTCGACGTGTGCATTGGGGAAAGCCTGCGCCGCAAGGATGGCGAGGCAGCCCGATCCGGTGCAAAGGTCGAGCACGCTCGATACGGCGTCGGCGTCCTCGACCCAGGGCGCCAGGTGTTCGGCCAGCAGTTCGGCGATGAAGGAACGTGGCACGATCACCCGCTCGTCCACCCGGAAGCGATGCCCGGCGAGCCAGGCTTCGCCGGTGATGTAGGCGGCCGGCACGCGGTCGCGCACGCGGCGTTCGATCACGGCCTGGATTTTTTCGGATTCCCCATGCGTGAGGCTGGCGTCGAGGAAGGGTTCCAGCCGGTCGAGCGGCAGGTGCAGCGTGGAGAGAATCAGATACGCGGCCTCGTCGAAGGCATTGTCCGAACCGTGACCGAAAACCAGCTTCGCCTCGTTGAAACGCGAAACCGCAAAACGTAGCCAGTCGCGCACGGTGATGAGGGATTCGGTGTCGTCGAAGGGGTTCATGCGGGCGGGGTGTGCAGTGGGAGGCAGGCCGTGGGCTCAGGCGAGCAGTTTTTCCAGTGTCTTCCGGTACACCGCCGTGAGACGCTCGATATCGTCGAGTTCAACGTGTTCGTTGAGCTTGTGGATGCTGTTGTTGAGCGGGCCGAATTCGACTACCTGCGGACAGATATCGGCAATGAAACGGCCATCCGAGGTGCCGCCGGTAGTGGACAATTCGGGGGTGATGCCCGTGACTTCGTGTATGGCTTCGCTCAGCACCTGACACAGAACCCCCTTCGGCGTGAGGAAGGGCTTGCCCGACAGGGTCCACTCGATCTCGTAATCGAGGCCGTGGCTGTCGAGAATTTCGTTGACCGCGTCCTTCAGGCCCTCGGCGGTGCTGGCGGTGGAGTAGCGGAAGTTGAAGAGGATTTCGACCGTGCCGGGAATGACGTTGGTGGCTCCGGTGCCGCCGCGGATGTTGGAAATCTGCCAGGTGGTGGGCGGGAAGTAGGCGTTGCCTTCGTCCCACATGGTGTCGGCGAGTTCGGCGATGGCCGGGGCGACAAGGTGGATGGGGTTCTTGGCCAGATGCGGATAGGCGATGTGCCCCTGCACACCCTTGACGATGAGCTTGCCGGAAAGCGATCCGCGCCGGCCGTTCTTGATCGTGTCGCCGAATTCGGCGGCGCTGGTGGGCTCGCCGACGATGCAGTAGTCGAGTAATTCACCGCGCGCCTTGAGCATTTCGACGATTTTTGCCGTGCCGTCGGTTGCCGGGCCTTCTTCATCTGATGTGAGCAGAACCGCGATCGATCCGCGATGGCCGGGGTGGCTGGCGACGAAATTTTCGATGGCGACAACGAAAGCCGCGTCCGAAGTTTTCATGTCGGCCGCGCCGCGCGCGTAGAGCTTGCCGTTGCGCAGGGTGGGGGTGAATGGGTCGCTGTCCCATTTATCCAGCGGGCCGGTGGGCACCACATCGGTGTGTCCGGCAAAACATACCAGCGGCGGCACCTGGCCGCGCCGCGCCCAGAGATTGTCGACGCCGTTGTGACGATGGCGTTCGAGATGGAAGCCGAGTGCAGCGAGGCGGGCCGCGATCAGGTCATGGCAGCCGGCGTCGTCGGGTGTGAGGGATTGCCGCTTCAGCAGGTCGACAGCGAGCGCGACGGCGGTGCTGGAGGCGATCGCCCGGTCGAGCAGGTCACTGGACACGGAGCGCTCCCTGGATGATCTGGCCGATCTCGCTTTCCAGTTGCTGCACCAGCGCGGCCCCGGGGCTGCCTGCGGCAAGCACGCCGGGACGGGCGAAATACACCGTGGTCACGCCTTGCTTGTGGGTGAGCGACACATGCAGCGGACACAGCGCCAGCAGGCTGGGGTCGGCATTGGCGATGCGGTTGGTGAGCATGGGATTGCAGAACACCAGACTGCGCATGGTGCTGAGCTGGTTGCGGTTGTAGTCCTTGCCCAGGCGTTCGGCCATGCCGGCCAGGGTGCGGCCCATGTTGGGTTCGAAAATGACGTAGTAGCCCTTGTCTTCCAGCGCCTGATAAAGCTTCTGGTAGGCGGTGTCGGCAGGCAGGTTGGCCGTGTAGCGCAGGATGGCGTCGCCCGCCAGGACGGGCAGGCTCGGCAAGGTGAGCAGCAAGGCGGCAAGCGCGCGCGAGAGATAGATTCGCAGAGTCATGATACGGGCGTCACAAGGCAAAGAGGGCGGTGTAGTCGGCTTCGGTAAAGCCTAGATGGTAGCGGCCGTCACGTTCCAGCACCGGACGCTTGATCACGCTGGGCTGTGCCAGCATCAGGGCGATTGCGCCGGCTTCGTTGCCGGCGGCGTGTTTTTCGGCGTCGCCGAGCTTGCGCCAGGTCGTGCCGCGGGTATTGAGCAGCGCCTGCCAGCCGGTCTGTTTCGCAACCAGCCTCAGCCAGGCTTCGTCGATCCCCTGCTTTTTGAAGTCGTGGAAGATCACCGCGTGGCCGCGGTCGGCCAGCCAGGCGCGCGCTTTTTTGACGGTAGCGCAATTGGGAATGCCGTAGAGTGTCATGGGGAGCGACAGCCGGCGCATCGCGCCAGCGTAAAATCCCGAAAAAAACCAAACCGCAATTCTACCCGAGCCCATGCCTCACGCCGCCCATTCATCCTCTGCCGCTCCGACAACCGCGGTCGATCCCAGCCTGCGTTCCGTGGGCAAGCTGTTTCCCTATCTGTGGGAATTCCGGGGCCGCGTGCTGCTGGCGCTGGCCCTGCTGGTTGGAGCCAAGCTGGCTTCGGTTGCGGTGCCGCTGGTGCTCAAGGATATCGTCGATGCGCTCGACAAGCCGCGGCCGGAACTGGCGCTGCCGCTCGCGCTCATCATCGCCTACGGCTTTCTGCGTTTTGCCAGTACCACTTTCTCCGACCTGCGCGATGTGGTCTTCGGCAAGGTGACGCAACGTGCGATGCGACGCATCAACATGGCGGTGTTCGAGCATTTGCACACGTTGTCGCTGCGCTTCCATCTGGAGCGCCAGACCGGCGGCCTCACCCGCGACATCGAACGCGGCGCCAAGGCGGTCTCAAGCCTGGTCGGCTATCTGCTCTTCCGCATCACGCCGACGGTGCTGGAAATCCTGATGGTGGCAGCCGTGCTCGTGGTCAAGCTCGACTGGGTATTCGG
>JAIWOL010000084.1 GCA_020216925.1 Thiobacillus sp.
CGGCGGCAGGGCCAGGTCGGCGCCGAGCGCCAAGCCCGAGGCCAGACACACCAGCGCATAGGCGGTGAGGTCGCCGGCGCCCAGCCAGAATGCGCCGGCAAAGGTGACTATCGCCAGCGCCATCGACAGCAGCCAGGCGTCGAGCGTGCCGACGCGGCGCGACAGGGCTACCCACAGCGGCAGACCGGCGGCCCCGGCAAGAAAATAAAGCACCAGGAAGAGCCCGCTGTAATCGGGCAGACGCAGTATGTCCTCGATGAAAAAGATGACCAGCGTGGCCGGCAGGGCGCTGGCCACGGCATTCAGGAGATAGCCGGGCACAAAACGGGCAAAGGCGGGGTTGGCAAAAGGCCGAAGGAATTGCCGCAACCGGGGGGTGCGCGCGCCGGCTGGCATGGCCGGCGTGACAAACAGGGTCAGCGCCCCCATGGCCAGCAGCAGCACGATGAAGATTGCGCCCAGACGCGCCAGTCCTTCGGCCAGGGTGCTGGCGAGCAACGCAGGCAGGGCGGCGGCGAGCACGACACCGATCAGGCCGAAACCTTCGCGCGCGGCGAACAGGCGAGCGCGAAGGTGGCTATCGTCAGTCAGCCGGGCACCCCAAGCCGTGTGCACGACCGTAGCCAGGCTGTAGCCTAGGGTTGTCAACGTCAGCATGACGGTGAGCCAGACGGCGGCAGGCCAGGCGTTTTGCGGTGTAAAAAGCCCCAGCCAGCCCGCCCCGACTAACGGAAGGGAGAGCGCTACCAAGGTGCGGGGATGGGGAAAGCGGTCGAGCAGGGCGCCGATGAGTGGATCCACCACGGCGTCGAGCAGGCGCAGGGCAAGCAGAATGCTGCCGAGCAGGGCAAGTGGGATGGCATGCGCATAGAACGGTGCCAGATGCACATAGAGCGGCAGGGCCACAAAGGCCAGCGGCAGTCCGAGCGCGCCATAGGCGAGGCTGCGCGGCAGGTCCGGGGAGCGGGTCATGACATGCCCAAAAGCTTGCGCCGCAGATCCGGGGCACGCGTGCGCGGATCGAGCCAGATGGCAAAGAAGGCATCGGCGAGCGTTTCGTCGTCGATGTGGCCGAGCAGGCGGTTGCCGGCGTAAAAGCGCACGCCTTGGCCTGGCACGCGCACACCGGTGAGCCTGTCGCCCGCCTTGACGTCCGGAAAAACAGCCCGCAACCGGGCTTCCCAGCGCGCGGCGGTGGCGTCGTCCAGTGTACGCAGACGGCGGATTTCCTCGATACTGCGACGCGCAATGTCGGTGCCGTCAAAGGCGCGGGCATAGATCAGCTCCAGGGCAAAAGGTGCGTCGCTGTCCCAACGGCCGCTGGGACTCCAGAGTTTGCCCTCATAAATGGCAAAACCCATGAAGCGCAGTGTGCCTGCGCCGACGGCGGCCGGCTCGAAAGGCAGCGGCGCCTGTGGACGGGCAAAAGCCGCACCGGCCGCGCACAGCAGCAGTGCCAGCGCCAGCCTACGCGCTGTGTTCCAGCCGGAATTGTGCGACATCGATGGATCCGGCTGTGAAGCCGGCCTCGCAGTAAGCCAGGTAGAAACGCCAGATGCGGATGAAGCGCTCGTCGAATCCAAGGCGGCGGACCGCGTCGATCTGTTCGAGGAAAGCCTGATGCCAGCGGCGCAGGGTTTCGGCGTAGTCCCGGCCGAATTTTTCTTCTGCGGTAACGGTCAGCCCTGCGGCGGCAGCGGCTTCGATGAAGCGGCGCGACGAGGGCAGCATGCCGCCGGGGAAGATATATTGCTGGATGAAATCGCTGCCGCTGCGGTAACGCTCGAACAGCGCATCGTCGATGAGGATGGTCTGAACCACCGCCCGGCCGCCGGGCCTGAGCGCCTTTTTCAGGGTGGCAAAGTAGACCGGCCAGTAGGCTTCGCCCACGGCTTCGAACATTTCGATCGAAACGATACCGTCGTACTGGCGTTCTTCCTCGCGGTAATCCTGGTAGGCAAAGCTGCATCGGTCAGCCAGTCCGGCCTGCCGGATGCGCGCGCGTGCGTAATCGAGCTGCTCGCGCGACAGGGTGATGCCGCGCACCGAGTGGGCAGAGGTGCGTGCCGCATGCTCGGCGAAACCGCCCCATCCGCAGCCGATTTCCAGCAGCGATTGCGCGGCCGGCAGCGCGAGCAGGTCGAGAACCCGCTCGTATTTCCGGGTTTGCGCCGCCTGGAGCGAGAGGGTGAGCTCGCCGTCGAAGCGGGCGCTGGAATAAGTCATCGATTCATCCAGCCAGAGCGAGTAGAAAGCATTGCCCAGGTCGTAGTGTGTGGCGATGTTGCGCTTCGAGCCGGACAGGGTATTGGCATTGAGAAGATGCCGCAGCCGACTGTAGAGCCGCCCCCACCAGCGACCGTAGATGGCCTTGTCGATGGCGGTGCGGTTGCTGGCCAGCAGGGTAAGCAGGCCGGTGAGATCGGGGGTGTCCCAGGCTCCGTGGATATAGCCTTCCGCAAAACCGATGTCGCCGCGGGAGAGGATGTCGCGAAACGCACTCCAGCGCTCGAAACGCAGATGCCCCAGCGGCACCCCGTGGCCTGCCTGGACACGCAGGCCGTCCGGCAACTGCACCTCCAGGCTGCCCTGCTCGATTTCTTGCAGCAGTGCGAGGATACGACGCGCATGCCAGGGGGTTTTGTTGCGTTGCAGGACAAGAGCGAGACTCGAACTGTTCATTCAGTTACCTCGTTGAGTGGGGGACGGGGTTTGCGAAAAAAGGGGACACGCCGCATCCAAAGGCGAGCTGCCTGCCAGTGGATGCGGACGATGACGCTCCAGGTCATGAGCGGATAAGCAAAAAAAGCGCGCAGACAGGCACGGCCGGTGAGCGGTTGCAGTCGGCCCCACCAGACCGTGGCGAGCGCGGCGCCTGTGCCGTCGTCGTAATCGACGCAGGCCCGGAAACGACCTGGCTCGACCTCGAAGCGGAAGTCGTAGCGCCCTCGCACCGGGAAGAAAGGCGAGACATGGAAGACCTTTTCGGCGGACAGGGGCGCATCCATGCCCGGCGTGCGCAACAGATAGACATGCCGTTCGCCGAAGGTGTTGTTCACCTCGGCGAGGATCGCCACCAGTGTTCCGTCTGCGGCGTGGCAATGCCAGAAACTCACGGGCTTGAAGACATAACCGAGCACGCGCGGATAGGTGGTCAGCCAGATCGGGCCATCGGCCACAATGCCGTGTTGTGCCAGGAGGCCGCGCGACCAGGCTAGCGCATCGCCGCCCTCGCCATGATCCTGCTCATGAAAGCTTAGAAGATTGATATGGTTATACGAAAATCCGAAAGTTTTTTCTGAACTTTGTGCGTGCACAGGCACGCGCAAGAAATAGGTCGGGTAATCGAAGCGATGCCGCACGGGGTGCAGGCGTGTGTGCATCAGCCGCCCAAATCCGATCTGGATGCGATCCTGCATGGCTGCGGACAGGCGATCAGGCGGCATCGGCAAGCGCCTCCCAGGGGGCGGCAACGTTGAGGCCGCGGGCAACGCGCATTGCGGAGGCCAGGCCGTCTTCGTGGAAGCCATAGCCCATCCAGGCCCCGGCAAGCCAGATGCCGTCGCGGCCATTGCAGGTGGCGAGCTGGCGCTGGATCGAGGGGGCATCGCGCCCGAACACCGGGTGGCTGTAGTGGAATTCGCGGTGGATGGTCGCCGGATCGATGGTGCTCACCGGATTGAGCGACACGATCACCGGCGTGCGGGTTGGCAGCGGTTGCAGGCGGTTGAGGAGATAGTGCACCGCTACCGGCCGGTCATCCAGCGCCCCGTTGCCGGACTGATAGTTCCAGGCCGACCAGAGTCCTGCGCGTTGTGGCAGCACGCGGGCGTCGGTGTGGAGCACGGCGTGATTGGCCTGGTAGGGAATCTGGCCCAGCAGCCGGGCCCGCTGCGGATCGATGTGTTCGAGCAGCCCCCGTGCCTGGTCGCTGTGGCAGGCCAGCACCACCTGGTCGTAGACACCGGACAGGGTGCCGCTCACGATTTCCAGGGAATGGCCGCGCCGTCGCAACGATTCGACCGGGCTATCCAGGCGGATTTCCGGCAGGCTGGCGGCCAGGCGTTTGACGTATTCACGCCCCCCGCCCTTCACCGTGCGCCATTGCGGCCGGTTGAAAATCTGCAACAGGCCATGGTTGCGGCAGAAAGCCACGAAGGAGCCCAGGGGGAATTCGAGCATTTTGGCGGCAGGACAGGACCAGATCGCCGCTGCCATAGGCAGCAGATACCATTCGACGAAGGATGCGCCGTAGCCACCGCTCTTGAGGTAATCGCCAAGCGCCATCTCGCCAGCCAGGGCCGCATCCTGCGGCGCTTCGCGGTTAAAGCGCAGGATGTCCACCAGCATGCGCCAGAAGGCCGGCCGGGTGAGATTCGTCCATTGCCCGAAAACGGTGGCAAGCGAACTGCCTGCCCATTCCAGGGCGGGTTCGTCCAGCCGCACGCTGAACGACATGTCGCTGGCCACGGTTTCCACCCCCAGTTGCTGGAACAATCGGGTCAGCTCGGGGTAGGTGCGATGGTTGAACACCAGAAAACCCGTATCCACAGGGAAAGACTGACCATCCAGAGTGATGTCGACCGTGTGGGTATGTCCGCCCAGGCGGCTGTCGGATTCGAACAGCGTTACCTGATGCTGGTGATTGAGGAGCCAGGCGGCCGAGAGGCCCGCTATGCCCGATCCGACGACGGCGACGCGCATCTCAGCGCCCTGCCTGGGTGAGTTTGTGATTGCCGGAACGGGCTTTGAGCAGGCTTTCGATAGCCTGCACCATCTCGCGCGATTCTGGATCAACCGCGCTCGGGAAAGACTGCGAGCGTGTACCGCTGCGGTCAATCAGGTACTTGTGGAAATTCCAGGCGGGCCGAACGCCGGTGGCGCGGGCCAATGCTTCGTACAGGGGATTGGCGTTGGACGCGCTTACGCCCACCTTGGAAAACAAGGGGAAGCTGACTTCGTAATTGGTTTCGCAGAAATCCTTGATGCTGGCGTTGCTGCCGGGCTCCTGGCCGCCAAAATCATTGGAGGGAAAACCCAGCACCACCAAACCCTGTTTGCCATATTTGTCGTGGAGCGCCTGCAATCCCTTGTACTGGGAGGTGTAACCGCAATTGCTGGCAGTGTTGACCACAAGCACAACCTTGCCATGGTAAGCGCACAGGGTTTGCGGTTGCCCGTCGATGTCCTTCAGGGTGTGGTTGAGCAGAGGAGGGCAGGCAGGCGCGGCGTGAGCCAAGCCAAGCATGAAGAATCCGATCAGAGCGGCGAGTGTTTTCATGTTTTCTCGTGGGGCAGCGTGTTGAACAAGCGTCTGGGCCATGCAGCATCGACACAGATCTCGACAAAGAGTTTATTTGTCTTGGTCAAATATATGGCATGTGCTTAAATCTAGGCGGATACTTCAAGCAAGTCAATACTTTGTCCAAGACAAAAATATGAACACCGACCCCGTCGCCTTGCCCATCGCCTCGGTTGAACGCGAAACCGGCCTGTCAAAAGACACCCTGCGCGTCTGGGAGCGCCGTTACGGTTTTCCCGTGCCGGCGCGCGACGCGAAAGGCGAGCGTCTCTATCCTCTGGGGCAGGTGCGCAGGCTGGTTCAGATCAAGCGGCTGATAGATCGTGGTCATCGCCCAGGAAAGCTGCTCACCCTGGACGAAGGCGCGCTTGCGGCCCTCGATGCGCCGCTGGATGCAGAACGGCCTGAAATCTCTACGCGGCATCTCGACAGGTGGATGCACCTAGTCAAGACGCACGACCACGAAGCGATGCAGGCCCTGTTCCGGCGCGATCTGTTTCGATGCGGCATGAGCCGTTTTGTCCAGGACATCGCTGCGCCGCTGATCGCCCGTGTCGGGGACGCATGGGCGCGCAACCAGATCGGGGTGTTCGAAGAGCATCTGTTCTCCCAGCATCTGGAAAAACTGTTCCGCAGCGCCTTGTCCGGTCTGGCGTTGAACGATGGCCGACCGCGCGTCCTGCTCACCACGCTGTCCGGCGAAGAACATACACTCGGCCTGTTGATGGTTGAGGCGCTGCTCACGGTAGAAGACGCCTACCCGGTGCTACTCGGGCCGCAAACGCCAGTGAGCGAGATCGTGCGGGCGGCGCTGGCCAAAGAAATCGACGCGGTGTGCCTGTCCTTCAGTTCGGCCTACCCGGTCAGTCTGGCCACGCAGGGTGTTATAGAACTGCGGCGGAGTTTGCCGGCGGATATCTGCATCTGGGCGGGCGGCTACGGCGTAAAAAGTTTGCGCAAACCGCCCGGGGGCGTGTGTCTGATTCCCGAATTTGCTGATCTTTTCGCCTGCCTGGGCGCCTGGCGTCAGACCCGGCAGACAGATCCGTTACCGAGGCAGGGTAAACACACTGAAGACAATTGACACTAGAATGCCGGGCAATGTCCACTCAATCCGGAACGGGGCGCTACCCTGCGCCTGACTCTCCATGACCATGCTTTATATCGACCTGTTCAAATCGCTCGAACGCGCTCGCTGGAATATGGAAACCGATATTCCATGGGATCGTTTCGATGCCTCGCTGCTGACAAACGAAGCTGCACTCACCATCAAGATGAACGCCATTACCGAATGGGCGGCCCTGCCGGCAACGGAAATGTTCTTGCGCGATTTTGTGCATGACAGCGACTTTTCCGCCTTCATGTCGATCTGGTTCTACGAAGAGCAGAAACACGCCCTGGTGCTGATGGAGTATCTGCGCCGTTTCAAGCCGGAACTCATGCCCACGGAAGCCGAGCTGCATGCCATCCGTTTCCCGTTCGATCCGGCTCCCCCCATGGAGACACTGATGCTGCATTTCTGCGGTGAAGTCCGCCTCACACAGTGGTACAAGTGCGCGTCCGAGTGGCATGCCGAGCCGGTCATCAAACATATCTACGAGACGATCTCGCGTGACGAAGGCCGGCACGGAGGCGCTTACCTGCAATACATGAAACGCGCGCTGAAAGAGGGCGGGGCTGGCGTTGCTGCGGCTTTTGCCAAAATCGGCTTCCTCATGGCGTCGAGCAAACGCTCGGACAAGGCCTTGCATCCCACCAATCTGCACGTCAACGAGGCCCTGTACCCGCAGGACACGATCCAGTCCCGCCTGCCAGACCCGTCATGGCTGGAACGCTGGCTGGACGAACAGATCTGCTTCGATGAAACATGGGAAAACAAGGTGGTAGGCGGCATTCTTCGTAATCTTTCCAACCTGCTTGGCCAGAGCTTCGAATCCGTACGCGACCTCAACAAATACCGCAAGCAGATGCTTGCGGCCACCTGAATCAGAGGCTACCAATAGGCAGGCGGATACCGCGCCCCACGTCGCCGGCCGCGCCGGTATCCAGCCGCCATCCAGGGTATTGCGCGTGTAGCTGCCCGCACCATAGCTTTCGTGGTTTGACGACGTCCCCGTCAAGCGCATGCAGCCCATCGCAAACCAGCGTGTCAATGCGAACCTGCTTGCAGTCGTCTTTGGCGTCTTTCCGGCGGTCTGGTGCTGATTACTTTATTTAACATAATATACATTCCACGAAGTTGGCCGGCATAAAACATAGCCCCAAAGGGCTGCACAGGTTTGCCAATCATGGCCACTTCCCTGACCAACATGGTCAGCATCAAACCCAAATTCGTCTCCGTTGTCAACACCCTCGAATAATCCGCTTAAAAATACTTCTTGTAAAACTGCCATTGCAGCCTTGTTGCAAAAGCGAAAATCGCTGCAAGCGGCACAATGACCCAGAACGGACTGATTGCGACAGGTGTGCATAGATAAACCGTCACGGCTGAGGCAAAAAACATCAGTTTGGACAGCCTTCCCAGTTTGTGAATATCAGCCGATTCGCGGCCAGCACAGGCGCGGCGAATGTACCGTTCGGTCAAACCATCCGCTGTAGCAACGAAATACAGCAACATGAATAGCGGCACCGACGCCATCAGGAATCCAATCCGGATCCCATAGACTTGGATCACGTTCATGGCCAGGTAGATTTCCCGGACATTCCTGGCGACGAACTGGGTCAGATACATCTGGTCAACCTCGTTGACGCGCTGTCCGGCGATATAGGCGTAGGTGGCGTCATGTAGCGTCGTGGCCTGGAAAAACAGCCAGTACGTCCAGCGTTGGGCCACCAACGGTAGGCTCGCAAAACCCTCAGCATGAGCTCCTGACTGTAATAGTCTGGCCACGCGGGCTGACTCAGCCTGAAAAAGCGCATCGCTGGCGGTAACTGGGTCAACCCATTGGTATTTGGCGAAGAGAAAGGCAACCACCAATGCGATTAGAGCCAGCAACACGTAGAGCAAAACCGTCCCGAACAGCCACTTCAACGGCCACAGGAAAGCAACTGCGACATTGTTGTCGTAGAGGCCGACGCGCTTAGAAGCCACTGCCCTTGCCCTCCACAACCAGGGAATCAATCAGCCCAACCTGGCCGTCGTACTTCTGTCGCATGCTGGCCGCGATATCTTCCAGCGATGCCGGAATGGGCAAGGCTTCGTCCGGATCGAATAGCGGCAGCCGGATCTTGTAGAGCTGGCCGCCCTCGATCAGCGCGAAAGCCTGGCCCTTCGGTAGCTGGACCAGATCCGCAGGGGCCAGCATGGGGGTTTCCTGGGTGCTGATCCTGTCCTCGTTGCGGGTCGTAAAGGACAGAACCTCGCGATCATCGGAGCTATCCGTCACAGCGCTGGCCTGGATCGAAGTCACCAGCTGCACGTCGGGCAGCTGGTTGGTCAGGATTTCCGCCGTCTCCTTGTTTTTCACGCGAAGCATGACCAGAGTGTTCAGGTTGCCGCCGATCTGGGAAGCCTTGGCCTTGTCCCCGATACGGGCTTCCACGTCCGCCCAGGTCTGGGTGTAGACCGTCACCTGGAAACCGGCACCACCAGCCTTGTTCAGAAGCGGAATGAATTCGTCCCCGATCAGTTCGTTGAATTCGTCTGCATGGATCGAAAGCTTCCGTTTGGGAGGTGCTGTGGAAAGCCCAAATCCCTGATCGAACTTGTATATCTGGCCGGCAATCGAGGTCAGGTCAGCAAACATGGCGTTTCCGACCGTACCAGCCACTTCGTAGTCAGACAGGGAGTCCAAGCCGACATACACAACTGCTCCGCGCTCGATCGCGCTCATCCAGTCGAAAATCGGCCGGGGGTCGTCCGGATCGTCGTACTGGGGCGAGAGAATTCCGGCTGTCTTGCCGGTCGTGAGCTTCTCCAAGAGGGGATAAAGGCTGGAAACGAGCTTTTCGAAGTAGCTCCGGTCGTTCGACAGGATCGAGGCCAGACCATCCGCGATCGGGTCATGCAGGTTGTTCTCTCGAACAAACAGCATGGTTTTCATCGCATCCATCGTTCGGCCGGACTTCATGACTTGCTGGATCTGGGCCTTGTCGAGCTCGATGGCCTCGACTTCCTGGTCCCAGCCCGGCCGCTCCCGGTCGAGCCAGAACTTGAAGTACTCAAGCGCAAGGGCGTCGATATTGACCGCATCCTCATAGATCATCCTGTAATCCGGCCTGTATCCCAGGGTGGTCCGCGCCCGGGCGATCACGTTGACGAAGCGCCAGACGAATTCCTTGAACGCGGCGGATTGACCCTCACCGGGCAGCTGCCCGGCAATTCGAGTACTGACCTCCGTCGTTCGGGCGAAGTTACCGATGGGGTTGTACCTAGCCGACTGGTCGGGATACCCCAGGTGGAACATGAAGAACTCCCTGCCGGCCATGGACGCTTCGATGTAACAGCGCGTCATCAGGCCTGCATCTCCCTTGGGATCGAAGACGATGACGACATCGCCGCGCCGGATGTCCTGGGTAATGAGCACCTCAGCGAGCCGGGACTTGCCGACGCGCGTTGTCCCGAGCACGAGCATGTGGCCTGGTCGCTCGACCAGATCCATGCTGACTTCGGATTCCTCAGGCTCCAGGCCGTGAATCACTGGATCGCCGCCGACTGGTGGAAGAGGGGCGACAGGGTTCCACCATGCGTCCCGCCGGGTCTGTCGGGCTACCCATCCGTGTAGTCCCCCCCTCCCCTCGTTTCTGAACTCGAATTGCCTTGCCCAGGCGTAGGCAGGGGATTGGGTGATGTACTCCCGATTCTTGGGATCCCTGGCGAGGGCCAGGCGTTGGGTGTGGCGCTGGTCCCACTTGAATCCCATGCCCAGAAAGAGACGGCTCTTCGAGACCGGAATGTCGGATGTCTGGATGACGTACTTGGGCAAGCGGATCAAGTTCCGCTGGAACCGGGAAACCTTGAAACCTTGTCGGGCACGCCATGCGGCATGCCCGACAAGGCCGAGTGCCGCGATGCCCACGACTTCCTTGGGGAGAAAGAACCACTCGTGTGCGCTCACAAGAAGGATGGCCCCCGACAGGGACACAAAAGCGGGTGTGTATTCGACAGCTGGCCGGAAGAGATTCTCGATCGGGTATCCCATCAGGCATGCTCCAGCGCTTGCTCGAACCGGACGATGCAGGGATTGTTCGCCGGCAGCGGGTTCACGAATCTGGCCGGGTCGACAATGACGACGCCTGATATCAG
Organism: Thiobacillus sp.; assembly: GCA_020216925.1. GTDB lineage: Bacteria > Pseudomonadota > Gammaproteobacteria > Burkholderiales > Thiobacillaceae > Thiobacillus. Next base: position 10,548 of record JAIWOL010000084.1, read on the forward strand.
CTTTTTCCCCTGGCCATCTGCACCAATGACCGTATACCGCTGGATGTTGCTTTTCTTGTCTCCGCTGACCAGGTGCCATCCAGCATTCGTAACCTGCCGTTGAATGCCTGTACCCAGTTTCATGGCGGGCTTGTCGGAAGGCGTGCCTTCGCCGTCCTCACCGAACAATTCGGCAAATCGCCTGAAAATCAGGGGAGAAACCAGCATCATTCCGTCCTCGACGAAATGGATCATGGCATCAGAGCGGTTGTAGGCCATGTTTCCCTCTGCCAGCCCTTCCTGGATCCAGCGCATGAAACGCAGTGCAGCGCCGGATGGCGGTTTCCTGGCGGACGCTTGCATGACTGACTGAGATTGGCCGGCTGGCGCGACTGGCTTGAGAACGGCGGCGGCCTTGATTTTCGGCTTCGGCCTGGCGGCGTCTTCGTCATTCAGGAATTCGTCCTCAACCTTCCTGCTTGGCGGAGTCTCACTCTGGCGCTCGGGAAGGGATCTGGCTGGTCGCGTATTCAGGGCAGGAAGGGCAAAGCTGGACTCGCGCCTGTCTGTGGTGGGTTTCTGTGCGTCGACTGCCACAGGGGGATTTGCTTGTGATGGCTCAAGCTCCAGAACATGGTTCTCTTCGGACGAGCCTGAATCAGGTTTGTCCGAGATGTCAGATGTGTCGAACCCCGACCCTGAAGAAGAATTGTCCAGATCGGAAGTTACGGATGCTCCGTGTTGGAGTGGGGCAACCGTGCCACGAACAGATTCTGGGTATTGGCCTGGATGCTGGAACAGCTTGTCCAGGGAAAAGCACAGGACCGTTAAAGTTTGGGTCCAGCCATCCTCCAGGCTCACTGTGACGTTCCAGACAGCCCGGTTATCCTCGGTGGGAACGAGTGCCCCATACTCCTGCCAGGTATCAAAAAGACGGTCATTCTTGTCCTTTCCGGGCACCCCCTCCCCGCTTTCCCGTGCTACCAGGAATTGACGGACCTCGTCCGCCAGGCGTTTCGAGACAAACCAGATCTTGCCGTCGTGAACCCAGCCATGTGATCCGGCACGGTTGAGGCTCAAATGCCCTTCATCCAGCATCAATCTCAAGGCCTGCATCAGTCTCTCGATCAGGGGGACGGTTTTTGCAGTAGCAAAGCGTGTCCGGGGGCCATGCATCAGGTTGTTCTTAACCGACTCGGAATCGGCGCGGGTGACGATCTCCCTCAATGCCCCTTTGTACTGCTCTTCCCCGGACAGGTAACTGCTCAGTTCACCCATGAGCTGAACATCTTCGGCCAACCAGGCGAGGACGTGCTGGGGCACCAGCCGTTGGAACAGAACGATGGGAAGCTTGCGATGAAGGTCGTAATCCCTGCTGTTTTCAAAATCCAGTGTGTAGTGGGTCATCCCCTGGTCCAGCATCGATCCCGCAAGGGGTTGCCACTTGCCGCAGGCCTTGTTCGAGCGGAATGCCCGAACATTGATGTCAGCCATGGGCCTGCCGATGTCGTGTAGCAAGGCACCGAGGAACACTGCGTAGGTCCACCGGTGCTTACGCTCGGGTGTCAGGCGACACCGTAAATTGACCCCCTGGCGACACGAGGAATTGACCCCCCTTGTTCGCAAGGAGGCCATCGTTGGAAACGAAGCACA
>JAIWOL010000085.1 GCA_020216925.1 Thiobacillus sp.
AATTGGTAGACGCACTAGGTTCAGGTCCTAGCGGTGGCAACACTGTGGAGGTTCGAGTCCTCTTCTGGGCACCAGACGCAAGCAAAAAGCCGGCTTCATGTCGGCTTTTTATTTTTGTAGCCTCGACCATCAGGCCTCGTAGGGGTGACGACGCACAATGGTCTCCACCCGATCCGGTCCGGTCGACACCACGTCGATCGGTACTTCGCATAGTTCTTCCATGCGCTTGAGATAGGTTTGCGCCTTCTGCGGCAGCCTGTCGAACTCCTGTACGCCGACGGTCGTGTCGCTCCAGCCCGGCAGGTCTTCGTAGATGGGCTCGACGCCGGTGACCGACTCCGCCCCCACGGGGAGGATGTCGCACAGTTCGCCCTCGATCTTGTAGCCCACGCAGACGCGCACGGTTTCCAGGCCGTCCAGCACGTCGAGCTTGGTCACGCACAGCCCCGATACGCCATTGATCTGGATCGACCGCTTGAGCGCGGCCGCATCGAACCAGCCACAGCGGCGCTGGCGACCGGTGGTGGCGCCGAATTCGTGGCCTTTTTCGCCAAGATACTGCCCCACGTCGTCGAACAATTCAGTCGGGAACGGCCCCGAGCCCACGCGCGTGGTGTAGGCCTTGGTGATGCCAAGCACGTAGTGCATGGCAGAGGGGCCCACGCCCGATCCGGTGGCTGCGCCGCCGGCAGTACAGTTCGACGATGTCACGAACGGATAGGTGCCGTGGTCGATGTCGAGCAGTGTGCCCTGCGCGCCTTCGAACAGCAGGTTGCCGCCGGCCTTGTTGACCTCGTACAGGCTGCGCGGCACATCGGCGACCATCGGTTTCAGACGTTCGGCCATCGCCATCATGCTGTCGAGTGTCTGGTTGAAACTCACCACTTCGGCCTTGTAATAGTTTTTCAGCATGAAGTTGTGATGGTCGAGCACCTCGCCCAGTTTGGCGGCAAAGCGTTCGCGGTGAAACAGATCCTGCAGGCGCAGCGCGCGCCGCGCGACCTTGTCTTCGTAGGCGGGGCCGATGCCGCGACCGGTAGTGCCGATCTTGCCAGCCCCCTTTGCAATCTCGCGCGCCTGATCGAGCGCCACATGATGCGGCATGATGAGCGGGCAGGCTTCGGACAGCTTCAGGCGGCTGGCCACATCCACGCCTGCCGCTTCGAGCATGTCCATTTCCTTCAGCAATGCATCAGGCGCCAGCACCACGCCATTGCCGATGTAACAGGTGACGTTGTCGCGCAGGATGCCGGACGGAATCAGGTGCAGCACCGTTTTCTTGCCGCCGACGACCAGCGTGTGGCCGGCGTTGTGACCGCCCTGAAAGCGCACCACGCCCGCGGCCCGGTCGGTGAGCCAGTCGACGATTTTGCCTTTGCCTTCATCGCCCCACTGGGTGCCGATGACGACGACGTTTTTTGCTGCCATGCTGCTGTCTCCCTTGTTGTATCAAGCGCCAGCGACCGCCAGCTCGCGCAAATCCAGACTGAATCCCGTGGCCGGACGCGCCCGGCCGAACACCTTGCCGACCTCGTCATAGCGCCCGCCCTGCGCAATCGCGCTGCTGCGCCCGGCGGCATAGGCGGCAAACACCACGCCGCTGTGATAGCCATAGCCACGCAGTTCGGCCAGATCGTAGGCTGCGTTGACGCCTGCCAGCTCCGCGTCGACAGACTCCAGCGCATCCAGCGCCGCCGCCACGGCTGGCAGGGCTGGCAGGCGCGCGCGTGCCTCTGCCAGCACGGCACGGTCGCCATAAAGCTGCGTCAACGCGGCAAACGCATCGGCGAGCGAGGCGGGCAGGCCTGCCGTGAGCACGCCGACAGCGCTGACGTCCTTGGCCTGCAGCGCGCCAAACAGCCGGTGTTCGATGTCGCCGGAAAGCCCTGCCTCCAGCACCAGAGCACGATAGACCCCGACGTGGCCGATATCGAGTTGGGCCGCGCGCACACCACAGGCATCCAGCCCCTTGAGCATCAGGGTAAGGATTTCCAGGTCAGCCTGCGTGCTGGCGTCGCCATACAGTTCGGCCCCGATCTGGATCGGTTCGCGCGAACGATGGAAACCATCCGGGCGGGTATGCAGCACGCTGCCCGCGTAGCACAGGCGGTTCACGGCATTGGCCGCGAGCAGGTGCGCGTCGATGCGCGCAACCTGCGGGGTGATATCGGCGCGCACGCCCATCAGCCGGCCACTCATCTGGTCGACGAGCTTGAATGTCTTGAGATCGAGGTCGGCGCCCACGCCCGTGAGCAACGAATCGACATATTCCATCAGCGGCGGAATCACCAGCTGGTAACCCCTGGCCCGGAACAGGTCGAGCAGCGCACGGCGCATGTCCTCCATGCGCCAGGCCTGCGGTGGCAACACATCCTCGACACTTTCAGGCAACAACCAGGCAGTCATTTAATTCAGCACCGTCAACAAAAAAACGCCGCCCAACATCGAGGCAGCGCCCATGAAACGCAGCTGACCATCGGTCAGTTCTGCGGCACGACGAAACACATCACGCCACATCGCCGGCACCGCGAAAGGCAGCAACCCCTCGATCACCAGCAACAGGCCGAAGGCGGCGAACCAGTCGCCACCGCTCATTTCTCGCCGGCCGCGCGCGGGTTCTTCATGTATTTGAAGAAATCGGCGCTGGGATCCAGCACCATCACGTCGCTCTTGTTCTTGAAGCTCTCGCGATAAGCCTGCATCGACCGGTAGAAAGCATAGAACTCGGCATTCTTGCCATAGGCACCCGCATAGATCGCGCCCGCCTTGGCATCGCCTTCGCCTTTGACGCGCTGCGCGTCGCGATAGGCTTCGGCGACGATCACGTCCTTCTGCTTGTCGGCATCGGCCTTGATCTTTTCCGCTTCGGCGGCGCCGGTGGAACGCAATTCGTTGGCCACCTGTTTGCGCTCGGCCTCCATGCGGCGATAGACGTTCTCCGATACCGATTCCGGAAGATCGACGCGCTTGATGCGCACGTCCACCACCTGGATGCCGATCTTGCGGGCGTCCTGGTCGGCTTTCTGGCGTATGGTGTTCATGATGGTGTCGCGTTGCCCCGACACCACGTCGTTGATGGTGCGTTTGCCGAACTCGGCGCGCAGGCCGTCGTTCACCGTCTGGTTGAGACGGATCGCGGCACGCTTCTCGTCACCGCCCACCGACACATAGAACTGCTTGGCATCGATCACGCGCCACTTGATGAACGAATCGACCAGTACGTTCTTTTTCTCCGAGGTGATGAAACGCTCGGGGTCGGCAGCGTCCAGTGTCAGGATGCGCGTATCGAAATAGCGCACGTTCTGCACCAGCGGCAGCTTGAAGTAAAGGCCGGGCTTGGTCTTGACGGACACGACCTCGCCCAGCTGGAAGACCATGGCGTTCTGCCGCTGGTCCACGGTGAACATGCTACCGGACAACACCACCAGCACGATGACGAGCCCGATCAGGAGGGGGCCTAAATTGCGGTTCATGGCCGATCCTCCCGGTCGCGGCTGCGCAAGGCATCGCGCATGCGTGAGTCGGTCATCGCCGGCGGGGTGGCCGGCGCGGCGGGCTGGGCCAGCGTATCAGGCCCACCCGCATAGGGCTGGGAGACGATCTGTTGCAGCTTGTCGAGCGGCAGATAAAGCAGGCTGTTGCCGCCCTTCTGGTCGACGACGATCTTGCTGGTGTTGTTCATCACGGTCTGCATGGTGTCGAGATACAGGCGCTGGCGCGTGACCTGGGGGGCCTTCTGGTATTCGGCGAGAATCTGCGAGAAGCGGCTCGCTTCACCCTCGGCGTTGGCGATCACCGCGAGCTTGTAGCCTTCGGCTTCTTCCTTGAGGCGCGAGGCCAGACCACGGGCGCGCGGCACCACGTCGTTGGAATAGGCTTCGGCTTCGTTCTTGAGCCGCTCGCGGTCCTGGCCGGCCTTCACGGCATCGTCGAATGCCGCCTGAACCTGCTCGGGCGGCTGGATGTTCTGCAGTGTCACCTGGCTGACGCTGATGCCGGTCTTGTAGCGGTCGAGAATATCCTGCATCAGCGCTTTGGCGCGCGCGGCGATATCGGCACGCCCTTCGTACAGCACATAGTCCATCTTGTTCTTGCCGACGATCTCGCGCATGGCGGTTTCCGCCACTTGCAGCACGGTGTCTTCCGGCGCCCGGTTAACGAACAGGAAGTCCTTGGGATCCTTGAGGATGTATTGCACCGCAAACTGCAGATCGATGATGTTCTCGTCGTCGGTGAGCATCAGCGATTCCTTCAGCACCTTGCTCTTGACGCTGTTGCGGTAGCCGATTTCCACCGTGCGCACCTGGTCGACGTTGACGACCTCGCGCGATTCGATCGGCCAGGGCAGATGCCAGCGCGGACCCGGCTCGGTGGTTTCGATGTATTTGCCGAAACGCAGCACGATGCCGCGCTGGCCGGTATCGACGATGTAAAAACCGCTGGCCAGCCAGACCAGCACTGCTGCGCCGACGATCAAACCGATCAGGTTGCCGCCTCCAGGCAGATTGGAGGCCGGGCCGCCGCTGTCGTCGCCACCGCCGCCGGATTTGCCGCCGAACATGCCGTTCAGCTTCTGGTTGAGTTTGCGCCAGATCTCGTCGAGATCGGGCGGTCCGCTGTTTTTGCGGTTATCACGATTGCCCCATTGCGGGTCGTTCCAGGCCATATAGTCAGGGTGTCATGCAGAAAAAGGGGTGGTTGGAATCGCGCCGGCAACCGCCATACCGTCATCATCGACCGCCCGCGCTTCGAGCAGGATTTCCGACAGCGCATCTCTCAAAAGTTCCAGCCCCGCCCCGCTCCGGGCCGAGACATAAACGCTTTGCAGTTTACCATATTCGTCGCGCGCGATTCCCGGCGCAACGCCCGTCAAATCTAGCTTGTTATAGATGCGCAGCTGGGGCACGACGCCGGCGCCGATTTCCTGCAAAACCTTCTCCACTGCCTCGATTTGCCGCTCTCGCACCGGGCTGGCGGCATCGATGACGTGCAACAGAAGATCTGCTTCGGCCGTGGCTTCCAGCGTGGCGCGAAACGCCGCCACCAGATCGTGTGGCAGCCGGGTAATGAACCCGACCGTGTCCGACAGCACGACCTCGCCACTGGCCGGCGACCCGCCCGCTCCCGCCGCCAGGCGCGGCAGATAGATTTTGCGCGTGGTGGTGTCCAGCGTGGCAAAGAGCTGGTCGGCCGCGTAGGCCTCGGCGCGGGTCAGGGCATTGAAGAGGGTGGATTTGCCCGCGTTGGTGTAGCCCACCAGAGCAACCGAGAACACCTGCTGGCGCCCGCGCGCGCGGCGCTGCGTGCGCCGCTGTTTGTCCAGCTTGTGCAAGCGGTCCTGCAAGGCCTTGACGCGCACGCCGAGCAGCCGTCGGTCGGTCTCAAGCTGCTTCTCGCCCGGTCCGCGCATGCCCACGCCGCCCCGCTGGCGTTCGAGGTGGGTCCAGCCGCGCACCAGCCGGGTCGACAGGTGCTTGAGTTGCGCCAGTTCGACCTGGAGCTTGCCTTCGGCGCTGCGCGCGCGGCTGGCGAAAATGTCCAGGATCAGGCTCACGCGATCGATGACCCGGCACTGGAAGCGGCGTTCGAGATTGCGTTCCTGGGCCGGCGACAGTTCATGGTTGAAGATGACGACTTCCGCCCCGGACGCCGCCACCCGCGCCGCTATCTCATCCGCCTTGCCGCTCCCCACGAACAGCGCGGCGTCTGGCCGCGCGCGCTTGCCGGTGATCTCGTCCAGCACCTCCAGACCGGCGCCGCTGGCCAGCAGGCGCAATTCGGCGAGGCCCTCCGGAAAGTCCGGGCTGCCGAAATCGACCGCCACGAGCACGACGCGCTCGCCCCCCTGATGACGCTCAAACACGAATGCGGCGTCCCGAATTGACGCAAGCGGCCAGAACCATGGAATCGATCAAGACCCGTACTGAATGGACAGCCTGTATTGTAGGGCCGGATCAGACGAGGATGGGCCGGCCAAAATGCCAGCCTTGCGCATAGTTCACGCCCATGTCCGCCAGAATGCGGGCGGTTTCGGCATCCTCGACGTGTTCGGCGACGGTCAGCACGCCCTCCTTGCGGGCAAAACTGGCCAGGCTCTCCACAATGCCCGCCACCTTGCGGTCGCCGCGCATGTGGGCAATGAGCCAGCCCTCTATCTTGAGAAAACTCACCGGCAGGTTCGCCAGATAGAGATACGACGAATAGCCACTGCCAAAATCGTCCAGCGCCAGCCTGAAGCCGAAGTCGATGAATGGTTGCAGGTCGGCACGCAAACGCTCGATGCTGACGATGCGCTGTCGTTCGGTCAGTTCCAGCACCATGGGCTTGACCGGCCCGATGCCGCAGGTGGCGCAGTAGTTCGTGGCGCGGGCGAACATTTCGTCGACCAGATCGCGGCGCGCGAGGAATTGCGGCGAGACGTTCACGAAATGCGCATAGTCTGTCGCGCCGCCCGCACTGATCCGCATACCGCAACGATGCATGGTCTGGTGGATGATCTGCCGGTCAATTTCAGCCATCAGACCCAGGCCTTCCGCCTGCTCAACGAAGCGTCCGGCCTCGACCACTTCGCCGCTGTTCAGGCAGATACGGGCGAGCGCCTCGTCTGCCACGGCCGCGCCCGTTTCCAGATCGACGATGATCTGCATGGCCACGCGGATGCCGCCGCTCGCTATTGCCTGCCGCAACTGTCCGGCGTTGAGCGCGCGGTTGTCCCGCTCCACCAGCCTGACCTTATCGCGGCCCTCGCTCTTTGCGCGGTAAAGCGCCTGATCGATTGCATCGATGAGCATCGCGGTATCGGCTTCGTCGGGCCCAAAAGCTGCCACGCCAGCAGAAAAGCTCAGTGTGATGTCGCCCACACTCGTCTGCACAGGAGTGGACCGGCACAGCCCGGCCATACGCTCGATGATGTTGCCTGCGTCTTCTGCCGTACAGCCATGAAGCACGAACAGGAATTCTTCACCGCCCCAGCGCGCCACCCAGTCGCCCTCCCGCAGACCTTGTTCAAAGCGGCGCGCCGTGGCTGCGAGCACCTCGTCGCCCACGGCATGCCCATAGCGATCATTGATCGACTTGAAATGATCAATGTCAACCAGGGCCAGCGCGAATCCGCAACGGTCACGCGGTGCGCGCGCCTTTTCCGTATGCAGGCGCTCTTCGGCTGCGCGGCGGTTGGGCAAGCCCGTCAGCGCATCGGTCAGCGCCATGCGCTGGAGCAGTTCGTGCTGCGCCGACTGGTAGAGCGCATTGCCCAGCCAGTCGGCGATCAATTCCATGTAGGCGATGTCAACGGGATCCACGGCCGGACGGGCCTGCCGTCTGAGAAAGGCCAGAACCCAACCGGTCTCGTTCCCCACCGTGATCGGCAGGCCCGAATAATTCAGCAGGCCCCAATGCGTCACGGTCGGGTGCCCGGCGTACTGGCCGTGTTTGCGTAGATCGGGTATGTGCATGGGTTCACGGCTCAGGTGAACATCCCGACACATCACGTTCTCGACCGCCAGCACCGCGCCTTCCGGAAAAACGCCCAGACGATCGAAGACATAGCGAGCGGTGTACTGGTCGCCGAATTCACCGAGCAGAACCAGGTCCATGTCCAGCACCTCTGCCGCCATCGCCAGCATGGCGCGGATGCGCGCTTCATCCGACAGGCCGCGCTGCGCCGAGAGTTTCCACAGGGCGGTCAGCCGGTCGATGTGCGAGACATCGCCCCTGGCGGCGGCAGCCGGGATAGCGGGCGGCGGCGTGAATGCGTCAGTCGAAGTCATCCCCGATTATCGACCAGTCAGCCGGGAAACTTGACGCGCTCGTGTTACAGCTCGACCGCGCGCAGGCGTTCGGCCGCCCGCTCGGGGCTGATGGTGTTGACGAACAAACCCGAACCCAGCTCGAACCCGGTGGGAATCGAGGTGCGCGGACAGATTTCCAGATGCCAGTGATAGCTCGCATCGTGGGCCAGACGCGCCTTGTCGTGCGGCACCGAATGCAGGAAAAAATTGTACTGCGCGCCGCCGATCACGGCGTCGAGCCGCGCCATGGTGCGCCGGAGCACCCGCGCCAGGTCGTCGAAGGTGTCAGCCGGCGCGCCGAGGAAGTCCGCCTGATGCACCAGCGGCAGGATATGCACCTCCCATTCGTAGCGGCTGGCAAAGGGTTTGATGGCGATGAAATGCTCGCCGCGCTCGATCACATACTGGCCGACGTTGATCTTGCGCCGCACGGCGCCGGAGCCGCGGTCGTAGATCGTCGCCTCGAAGGTGAGCGCCTCGTCGATAAGCGCGCAGAAAATGCAGTGATGATGTTTGGCGTAATGCGCGGCGCTGTTGCGCACCTCGGCCTCGACGTTTTCCGGCACGACCGGCATGGCGATGATCTGGCTGTGGGTGTGCGGAATCGACGCGCCGGCGGCCGGGCCGAAATTTTTGAACACCAGCACGTATTGCAGGCGCTCGTCGGATTCGAACAGCTGCCGCATGCGATTCTGGTAGACGCCGAACAGGGCCGCCAGATGCGATTCGGCCATTTCGTGGATGGCCGTGCCGTGTTCATGATGGTCGATGATGACTTCATGGCGGCCGTAGCCGTCGATCGTCTGTTGCAGGCCAAAGCTGAAATTGGCCTGCGTCCGGTCATCCCCCAGCACCGGGTAGAGGTTCTCGACTATGCGGATCTGCCATTCACCGGTTTCCGGCCAGGTCAGGATTGCCGGTGGCGTCTTGTGTTCATTGCCACGGCAGAACGGGCAGGTTTCGACGTGCTTGCGCGTGTCGCGCGGCGCAAGGTTTTCGGCTTTCTTCGGCCGCATCGACCGCGCCGTGGCGACCAGCACCGATTCGGCGGGGACGATGGGGTTCAGACGGATTTCACGGATTTCGCCGGCATCGGCGGGGGTTTCTGACATGACGGGCCTCCTGCCCGCAAGCATAAGCCAGCCGCCACCGAGCCGGTGTTCAATCTGCTTATGTCCTCTTTCGGGCTTTTTATCCCCTCCCCGGCAAGAGTCTCGCATTGACGCACTCCTGCCGTGCGTCGAGAATGGAGGCTCCCGCAGCACCTCCGGAGCCTCCCTATGGATCAAAACGAAAAAGCGCTCGTCGACGAACAGCACCTGATGCGCATGATGCGCAAGACCCTCACCTCGATCGTGCGTGACACCGCGCCGCGCAACGGTTATCCCAGTCCGCTGTCGGAAGCCACCATCATGAACATCAAGGATTGTCTGATGGTGATTTCCAGCCGCGAGACCGAGCTGGCGCAACTGACCGGCCGCAGCCTCGATGAAAAACCGCATTTTGCCGACGAGCCCCCCAGCTCGCACGTGGTGAAGATCAGCAGCATCAAGAAGAAGCCACACTGATGCCGCAAGCCACCAGCCTGTTCACCGATATTGAATCGAAGGTCGTCGGCACCTCGGCGGTCGTGATCTACTCGCCGTCCGGCAAGAAGCGGACGCGCTACCCTGAAGGCGTGGTGGAAATCTACGCCAGCGAGGACGAAGCCCGCGCCCATGCCGATCCGGACAGGCACCGCCATGCCGCGCTGGCCAGCGGGCCATCCCGCTCGTCCGAGGGATTCAAGCTGTTCTATCTGGTGCGCTGGCTGGACTGATCACGCCGCCGGGGTTTGCCGGAAAAACAGACCTTCACTTCGCTCCGTAGACCCTTCTGCGCACACGCTTCTCGCGCCGTCGCCGCGTCGCCTCGCTCTCGGAGAGCGGCGCGTGTCTCTTGCCCTCGAAGGGATTCTTGCCTTCGTCATCCTTGATCTGGATTCTGAGCGGCGTGCCCTGGAGTTTGAAGGTTTTGCGGAAGCTTGCCTCGAGATAACGCTTGTAGTCGTCGCGCAGCCCCTCGAGCGCGTTGCCGTGCAGCACGATCACCGGCGGGTTCTTGCCGCCCTGGTGGGCATAGCGCGGTTTGGGCCGGAACAGGCCGTTTTTCGGCGGCGCGTGCTGTTCCACAGCCATCTGGAGCACGCGCGTGAGTTTGGGCGTGGGCAT
>JAIWOL010000086.1 GCA_020216925.1 Thiobacillus sp.
CTTGATGAAAGCGGCGGCGTGCGCGGCTTCCACATCCTGCAGCAGGGCGTCCAGGCCCTTGGCCTTGAGGGCCGAGATATAGTTGAAACGGGCAAAATCGAGAAAGGCCAGCTTGCGGCCGATATCGCGCTTGATGTCGTCGCGCCGCTCCGGCGACAGGCCATCCCACTTGTTGACCGCCACTACCAGTGCGCGGCCGGTTTCCAGCACGAAGCCGGCCAGATGGGCGTCCTGTTCGGAAATGTTCTCGCGCGCATCCAGCACCAGCACCACCACGTTGGCGTCCTCGATGGCTTGCAGGGTCTTGATGACGGAGAATTTTTCGACCGTTTCGAAGACCTTGCCCTTGCGGCGCACGCCAGCCGTATCGATGAGTACATAGGGTTTGCCATTGCGCTCGAATTCGACATAGATCGAGTCGCGCGTCGTACCGGGCTGGTCGAAAGCGATCACACGCTCCTCGCCGACCAGTGCGTTGACCAGCGTGGACTTGCCGACGTTGGGTCGCCCAACCAGGGCGATCTTGGGTACACCAAAATCGTCGCCCTCTTCCTCGGTTTGCGGAAACGGCGCCAGGGCTTCTGCGACGAGATCGGCAATGCCGTCGCCATGCGCGCCGGAAATGGCCAGCGGCTCCCCCAGCGCCAGTTCATGGAATTCGGCGGTGACCACCGCGCGGTTCATGCCTTCGGTCTTGTTCACGGCGAGGAACACGGGACAAGCCGCGCGGCGCAGCCGGTCGGCGATGATCTTGTCCTGCGGCGTGAGCCCGTTGCGGCCGTCGACCAGAAAAATGACGGCGTCGGCTTCGTCTATGGCCTGCAGGGTCTGCCGCGCCATCTCGGCCAGGATGCCATCCTTGGCCACGGGTTCGAGGCCGCCCGTGTCCACCACCAGATAGGGCTTGCTGCCGATGCGGCCACGCCCGTAGTGACGGTCGCGCGTCATGCCCGGCATGTCGTGCACCAGCGCATCGCGGGTACCAGTCAGCCGGTTGAAGAGTGTGGATTTGCCGACGTTGGGCCGGCCAACGAGTACCAGAGTGGGAAGCATGGAGGTGATTCAGGTAGACATTACAGGGCAGGCACGAAGACACAAAGCCGGGAAGACGGCAGACCGATGACCGGCTGTTGTCCTCCTGGCCTCATCGTTGCGTCATCACTTCAGCCGGAAGGCGATGACGCTGCCCTTGCCGGTCTGCACCACGAAACCGGGGCCGATATCCACCGGAGCCGTGCGGACCGCATCGTCGACCTTGGCGCGGCCAAGAAAACGGCCGTCCTCGGTCGACAGCACATGCACATAGCCCTGGCCGTCACCCACCACGATCCAGTTGCCCAGCGCGAGCGGTGCCGTGACCTGGCGGCGGGCGAGCTTGTCCTGCCGCCATCCGGCGCGGCCGCTCGCTTTGTCGTATGCGGTGACGGCGTCTTTGTCGTCGGTGACGTAGACGTTCTGGCCATCCATCGCCAGGCCACTGTTGCTCGATGTATCGCGCGCCCACAGGAGCGCGCCGGTCACCCGGTCGAAACAGGCCACGCGTCCCTGGTAAGCCACGGCACAGACCTGCCTGTCGTCGGCCGCCGGGTTGCCCATCACATCCGCCACCCGTTCGAGTTCGGTTGCGCCGCGCGGCAGGGCCACCGTGGCCTCCCACAACTGCGCGCCGTTGGCGGGGTTAAGCGCGGCCAGCTTGCCTCCGGGGAAGCCGGCATAGAGCACGCCACCGGCAAGGGTGATGCCGCCCGAACCGCGCAGGGTCAGGGCCGGCAGATTGCGGCTGTAAAGCCACTTGCGGCTGCCATCGGCCGTGTCGAGACCGTGGATGCTGCCATCGCCGGTACGCACGATAGCCATGTTGCCGGCCACCAGCATCGTTCCAACCACTTCCGATGGCAGCGCGGCTTTCCAGCGTGGCTGGCCACTCGACAGATCCAGCGCGATCACCTCGCCCTTGCCACTGCCGGCAAGCACCACTCCGGCACCTGCCCCGGCTCCCGCAGACAGCCGCACGCCGGCATCACTGCGCCACGCCACGCTGCCATTGGCAACCGCAATGCGCACGACGCGCGTGCCGCCCGCGGCCACGACATGCTCTCCGCTCAGGGTGGGCTGCAACAGGCTGGCACCGGTTTCTCCGGTCTCGGCTTTCCAGGCTTCGGCAAGCGCCATGGCCGACTTGATCTCGACCAGTTCGGCCGGTTTGGCCTTGGTCGACCCCGAGCCGAACCAGCCGCCGACCGTGTTGCCGACGGAACTGCCCATGGATCCTATCGTGCCGCAGCCGGCAAGCAGCAGCGTCAGGGCGGGGATTGCCAGGCGTTTCATCACTTGCTGTCTCCTCCCCCGAGGGCGTCGAGTTTCAGCTCGACGATGGCGCGATAGGGATTGTCTTCCTTCATCTTGCCGAAGGCCGACCGATAGGCGGCACGGGCATCTTCGTGTTTGCCCTGCGCAAGCAGCACGTCGCCTTTCAGATCGTCGAAGCGCGGGGCAAAGGCATCACTGTGGCTGGCAGCCAGCGTTTTCAGCGCGGCATCATATTGTTTCTGATCGAGCTGCACGCCGGCCAGCCGCAGACGGGCAAGGTCCCTCACCGCCGGCTCCTTGCTGTTTGCCGCTGCCCATTCGAGCTGGGTCTGGGCGGTCTTGAGGTCACGCGCGCCCGCGTTGATCTTGGCAAGCAGAAGTGCGGCACGCGGCGCAAACGCCGTGTTGCCGTATTTCTCTACCAGCAGGCCGCCAGCTTCGCGGGCGCTCTTGAGATCGTTGGCCATGAGCGCCTGGGTGAGCTTGTCGTAGGCAGCCGCGGCTTCCAGGCTTTGCGCGAACGTGTGGTTTTGCCAGTAGCGCCAGCCTGCCGCAGCGGCAATCGCCACCGCCAGGCCCAGCATGGTCAGCGCCCCCCAGCGTTTCCACCAGGCCTTGAGTTCGTCCAGCCGTTCCTGTTCGTCGAGATCGTAGGTTGCCATGATGTGATAAGCCTATTTGAGTAGTTGGATTGCGCGCGCCAGATCGACGCGCAGTTGTTCCGCTTCGACGCGCAGGGGTTTCAGCGTCACCTCGCCGGTCGCGGCCTCGTCGTCGCCGATGATGACGGCGTACCGGGCGCGGCTGGCGTCGGCCTTTTTCATTTGTGACTTGAAGCTGCCGCCGCCGAGGTGCATCACCGCCGCCAGTCCATCGGCACGCAAGGCTGCCGCCACCCGCCAGGCGTGCGCCGCCGCCTGTTCGCCCGCGTGCACGATGTAGGCATCCGGCGCGGCAGCGGCAGGCACGCTGCCCGCAATTTCCATCAGGGCCAGCAGGCGCTCGATCCCCATCGCGAACCCGGCTGCAGGGGCAGGCTTTCCACCCAGTTGCCCGATGAGCCCATCGTATCGCCCGCCCGCACATACCGTACCCTGTGCGCCGAGCTGGTCGGTCACCCATTCGAACACGGTGCGGTTGTAGTAATCGAGTCCGCGCACCAGGCGCGGATTGATTTCAAATGCCACGCCGTTGGCCGCGAGCAAGGCCTGCACACCGTCAAAGTGGGCGCGCGCCTCGTCGTCCAGTTCGTCCATGAGCCGGGGAGCCGCTTCGTTGACGCCGGCCATCGCCGGGTTCTTGCTGTCGAGTATGCGCAGCGGGTTGGTGTGCAGGCGGCGGCGGCCATCCTCGTCGAGCCGGTCGAGATGCTGTTCGTAATAGGCGATCAGCTTTGCGCGATGGCGCTGCCGTGCCTCGGCGTCCCCCAGCGTATTGAGTTGCAGCGTCGGCGCGATGCCCAGCGCACGCCACAGGTCGGCGCACATGACGATCAGTTCGGCGTCGACGTCCGGTCCGCCAAAGCCGAGCGCTTCCACGCCCACCTGATGGAACTGGCGATAGCGCCCTTTTTGCGGACGTTCGTGGCGGAACATCGGCCCGGCGTACCAGAGACGCTTGCCGCCGTCGTACAGCAGGTTGTGCTGGATGGCGGCTCGCACCGCACTGGCCGTGCCTTCCGGGCGCAGCGTCAGGGTTTCGCCGTTGAGTTCGTCGACAAAGGTGTACATCTCCTTTTCGACGATATCGGTCACCTCGCCGATGGCGCGCTTGAAAAGGCCGGTATGTTCGAGGATGGGCGTGCGCAGTTCGCGATAGCCGTAGCGCCGCAACCAGTCGCGCACGATGGATTCGAACGCCTGCCAGGTCTCCACCGCATCGGGAAGGCCATCGTTCATGCCGCGCACGGATTGAATGGAGAGGCTCATAAATTCGGGAAAATCAACAAACGGGACGGAAGCGGAGGACGGCAAGGACAACCTTTCCGTCGATCACGGCCTGGCTCCATACCGACTGCGCACGTAGTCTTCAACGATGGACTGGAACTCGGCCGCGATGCGTTCGCCCTTCAGCGTCACTGTCTTTTCGCCATCGACATACACCGGCGCCACCGGCACTTCGCCGGTGCCAGGCAGGGAAATGCCGATGTTGGCGTGTTTGGACTCGCCCGGCCCATTGACCACACAGCCCATCACGGCCACCTGCATCGTCTCGACGCCGGGATACTGGCTGCGCCAGATCGGCATCTGGGTGCGCAGATAGGTTTCGATATCCCGCGCAAGTTCCTGGAATACGGTTGAGGTGGTGCGTCCGCACCCCGGGCATGCCGTGACTTGCGGGGTGAACGCACGCAGGCCGAGGGATTGCAGGATTTCCTGGCCGACCGTCACCTCCTTGGTGCGCTCGCCGCCGGGTTCGGGCGTGAGCGAAATCCGGATGGTGTCGCCTATGCCTTCCTGTAGCAGCACCGCCAGCGCAGCCGTCGAGGCGACGATGCCCTTGCTGCCCATGCCGGCTTCGGTGAGGCCGAGGTGCAGCGGATAATCACACTGCGATGCGAGTTCGCGGTAGACGGCGATCAGATCCTGCACCCGGCTCATCTTGCAGGACAGGATGATCTTGTCGCCCCCCAGCCCGAGTTCCTCGGCCTTGTGTGCCGACTCCAGCGCAGATGCCACCATCGCGCGGCGCATCACCACATCGGCGTTTTCCGGCTGCGCCAGGCGCGCGTTCTCGTCCATCATGCGCGCGACGATGGACGGGTCCAGGCTGCCCCAGTTGACGCCGATGCGAACCGGCTTGTCGTAGCGACAGGCAATCTCGATCAGCGTGGCGAACTGTTCGTCTCGCTTGCTGCCGCGCCCGATATTGCCGGGGTTGATGCGCAGCTTGGCCAGCGCCTGCGCGCATTCGGGCACCTGGGTCAAGAGCTTGTGGCCATTGAAATGGAAATCGCCGATCAAGGGCACCCGGTAGCCAAGCGCGTCGAGACGTTCACGGATGCGCGGTACCGCAGCGGCCGCCTCCACCGTGTTGACGGTCAGCCGCACCAGCTCGGAGCCGGCATCGGCGAGCGCCTGAACCTGCTTGACAGTGGCCGTGATATCGACCGTGTCGGTATTGGTCATCGACTGCACCACCACGGGCGCGTCGCCGCCGACCAGAACCTGGCCGATCCGCACCTGGCGGGTAGGACGTCGGGAAAGTGTAGCCATCGGTGGGGCCTATTCTTCGAGGGTGAAACGCGCCACGGTCACCCCGATAAAAGGCTTCATGTCGATGGGACGGCCGTTGTAACTCAAGCGCACCTGCGCTGCATTGCCGATCACCAGGTCGAACGGTGGCTGCCCCTTGAGCTCGACATGGCTGCCGGGCTGATTGAGTTTGCGCAACAACATCCGGCCTCCTGCGTCCTTGATTTCCACCCACGACTCATCACCAAACTCCAGCAACAAGGTGCCTTGCGCAACCGGGTCGTCGGGTTTTTCCGCTTCGACCGCCGGCGTGGCCTCGGCGGGCACGATCGCTGGCGCTTCGGCGGGCGGGGCCGCGGGTTGTCCGGTCTGCCGGGCGGCCGCCGAGGCCAGGACAGACGCCGGCGGCGCACTCACTGCCGGATCATGCTCCTCCACATCGCTATTGAGCCACCAATACAGCCCCACGGGGACAGCAGCAGCAAGCAGCAAGCCCAGCAACAGCAGAAGCAGCCAGGGTGAAACCGTGCTGCGCTCCGCAGGCGGTGGCGCGGCATGCTGCACCACCGGGGCCGAATCCGCAGGCGCACCGGCCATGTCCGCCAGCAGCGTCTCGGGGTCCAACCCAAGCAGCCTGGCGTAATTGCGAACGAAACCGCGGGCAAACACGGGCTGCCCCAGACTCTCGAAATCCTCGCACTCCATCGCGTCGATCTGGCGATGCATGAGCCGCAGACGGCCGGCGGCTTCCTCTACGGACAAGCCCTGCGCCTCGCGCGCAGCACGCAGGCGCGAACCCACCGACGACGGAAAGACCGCTTCGCTCATTCGTACTGCCCCGCCAGCAACAGACGGGCTTCGTTCGAATCCGGGAAGCGCTTGCGCAGTTGCAAGCCATACGCCGCTTCCTGCGCGCGGTCGCCGAGTTTGCGCTCGACGCGCACCCCAAGCCACAGACTGGCGGCTGAGGGCGGCACAAGTTCGTCGTGGCGCGCCAGCAGCCGCCGGGCTTCCGGCAGGCGCCCCTGGCGCAGGCGCAGGCCCGCCAGCCGCAACAGCGTGCCCGGATTGTCGGGCTGCAGTTTCAGCGATTTGACCAGGTTGGCTTCGGCAAGTGCAAGATCGCCTTTCATTTCGGCGCACTGACCGGCATTGGCGATGGCCACTTCGGGCTGCGGATAGAGCGGGTTGCGCAAGGCAGCCGCAAACTGTTCCAGCCCCTCGTCGTAGCGGCCCCGCGTGCAGAGAAACCAGCCGTAATTGTTGCGCGCCTCGGAATCGGCGCGGTCCAGATCGATGGCGCGGCGGAAGTTTTCTTCGGCCAGCTTGTCCTCGGCCAGCTCCATGTAAATCAGGCCGTAGATGTTGTAGGCGGGGCTGAAGCGGCTGTCGACGGTGATGGCCTTGCGCAGTTCTTCGAGCGCGATCTTGTACTGCGCGCGCCCGTAATACGCTGCCGCCAGTTCGGTAAACGTGCGGGCGCGTTGCCGGGCCTCGCTGTCTGGCGTGGTCTGAGCGGCAACGTTGCCGCCGCTGGTATCGCCGGGTTGCACCGCGCATCCCGAGAGCCACGCGGTCATGCACAACAGGGCGAGTCGCTTCATGCCGCCTCCTTGTGTATTCGTTTGAGCACGCGCCCGCTCTTGTCTGCCACCCGTCCGGCCAGTTGTCCGCACGCGGCGTCGATATCGTCGCCGCGCGTCTTGCGCGTGGTGACGACGAATCCCGCATCCTGCAGAATCTGGCGGAAAGCGCGCTGGGCGTCACTGCGCGGCTTGTCGTAGCCGGAAGCGGGAAACGGATTGAACGGTATGAGATTGAACTTGCAGGGCACGTCGCGCACGCACTCGACCAGCTCGCGCGCCAGGGCCGGCGTGTCGTTCACACCCGCCAGCAGGACATACTCGAAGGTGATGAAATCGCGCGGCGCATGGGCCAGGTACCGCCGGCACGCCGCCATCAGCTCGGCCAGCGGATATTTTTTGTTGATCGGCACGATCTGGTCGCGCAGGGCATCGTTGGGCGCGTGCAGGGAAACCGCCAGCGCCACCGGACAGCGCTCGGCCAGACGATCCATCGCCGGCACGATGCCCGAGGTGGACACCGTCACGCGGCGCCGCGACAGGCCGTAGGCGTGATCATCGAGCATCACGTCGAGCGCGGTCACCACGTTTTCGAAATTCGCCAGCGGCTCACCCATGCCCATCATCACCACGTTCGAGACCGGGCGAGGGTCTACCGCGCCCGTCGTGCGGTTGGGCGCGGCTCTGAGGCTGTGCTGCGCAACCCACAGCTGGCCGACGATTTCGGCGACGGACAGGTTGCGGTTGAAGCCCTGGCGTCCGGTGGAGCAAAAGGTGCATTCGAGCGCGCACCCCACCTGGGACGACACGCAGAGCGTGCCGCGATCGTCTTCGGGAATGAAGACGGTTTCGATGCCATTTCCCACACCCACATCAAACAGCCATTTGCGTGTGCCGTCGATGGAGGCATGTGCAAGCTTGATTGCGGGTGCCCGCGTCTCGACCGCCCCGGCGAGTTTTTCGCGCAGGGATTTGGCAATGTCGGTCATCTGCCCGAAATCGGCCACGCCTGACTGGTGTATCCAGCGGAATACCTGCTTGGCGCGGAAAGGTTTTTCGCCGAGCTCAGCGAACCAGGCGGTCAGTCCTTGCAGGTCGAAATCGAGCAGATTCTGCGGCATCGCCGGGGGTCAGCGACCTGCGTAAACTTCGCTGGCCGGGAAGAAATAGGCAATTTCGGTCGCGGCGGTTTCGGGCGCGTCGGAACCATGCACCGCATTGGCATCGATGCTTTCGGCGAAGTCGGCGCGGATGGTGCCGGGTTCGGCTTTCTTCGGATCGGTTGCGCCCATCAGGGCGCGGTTCTTGGCGATGGCGTCTTCGCCTTCCAGCACTTGCAGCACCACCGGGCCGGAAATCATGAATTCGACCAGATCCTTGAAGAAGGGACGATCCTTGTGCACCGCGTAGAAGCCTTCGGCTTCCTGGCGCGACAGGTGCTTCATCTTCGAGGCGACCACCTTCAGGCCATTGGTTTCGAAACGGCTGACGATCTTGCCGATCACGTTCTTTTTGACGGCGTCGGGTTTGATGATGGAAAAGGTGCGCTGAACAGCCATGACTTTGCTCCAGAGGGTGAAATCAACAGACAAAAAACGATGAAAATCAGCCCCATAGAATAACACGCCGGCCGGGCTCTGTCTCTCCGCGCCGGGCGGGTTTCAGGCCGGGCGCCAGTCCGGAACCCAGCCTGCCTCGGCCGGCCCGGCCAGCCAGTCGGCATGACACCCCAACCCCTCGGCCCATACTGTCACGCCGTCGCATCGAAGGATGGCCAGACGCGCCCGCGTCCAGGGCGGCACGTCATTTGCCTGCAGCAAAACCTTGAGGCTGTGCGTGGGCCCGCCCGGCCGCAAACGCAGTTGCTCACCCCCGCGCCGGCACCCCAGCTCGACCCTGCCTGCCGCAAGCGATGCCTGGCGCAAGCCCTGCCCGAGCGCTGCCCGGAAGCCCAGTCTCCCCAGGCCGGGCAAATCCAGCTCGCTTTCGCCGCGCCAGATCGCCGGCGCCGGCAGGCGGCCGGCCGCCACCACGTAAGCGCCCTTCCGCCAGCCCCAGAGCACAGCTTCGCCCAGTTCGACCCGGACACGGGCATCGTGCCGCGCCGCGACGAGCTGCTGCCTGGCCTCGTCCAGACGCCGCGCATTGGGCAGCGTCACGCCGTGCTGCGCGATGAAATAGCGCAGCAGATTGCGCGCGCGCGCAGGCGTCAGCGTCGCGAGCGCGTCGCAGTCCAGCCGCAGACCGGCGGGCGTTTGGCTGCACCCGCCAGCCGCATCGATCTGCGCCAGGTCGTCGAGCAAGGCCGCCGTTTCTGCCTGATGCGACGCCACGCGCGCCAGGGTGGCGTCGCATCCCGGAAAGCATTCACGCAAGCGCGGCATCACCGACAGGCGCAGGGCATTGCGACGGTAGCGCGTCGATAGATTGCTTTCGTCCTCGACCCAGTGCAGCCCCCAGGCCCGAGCGGCCTGTTGCAGGCGCGCCCGGGGAAATGCCAGGAGAGGGCGCAACTGCGCGGCTTTCCAGCCTCGCGGATGCAGGTATGCGGGCATGGCGGCCAGGCCTTTCGGGCCCGCTCCGCGCAGCGCCTGCAGCAAAAAAGTTTCCGCCTGGTCATCCCGGTGATGCGCCGTCACCAGGCAGTCCACGTCGAGCTCGGCAAAAATCCGGTGCCGCGCCTGCCGCGCGGCGGCCTCGGTACCAGCCGGGTCACGCGGGCGCAGCTGCACGCGCGCGGTGACCAAAGGCACCCCCAGCGCCGCGCAGCTTTCCGCACACCATGCGGCCCAGCCGTCAGCCAGAGGCGAAAGCCCGTGATGGACATGCACGGCGGATAACGTGAAGGCGCGGGAAGTTTGCAGACCCGCCAGCACTTGCAGCAGCACGCTGGAATCGAGGCCGCCGGAATAG
>JAIWOL010000149.1 GCA_020216925.1 Thiobacillus sp.
CCAAGCGCCACGCGCGCGCCCGGCGGCACGTGGCGCGCGAGCACCTCGGCCACCCCGGCTGCGATCTCTTTACCTGGCGACGGATTCCCTGAAACTGCCATACGTCCGCAAACGCTGGTAGCGCGCGGCCAGCAGATCGTCGAGCGGCTGCTTGCGCAGTTCGACCAGCGTATCGGTGAGCGCCCGGCGCATGGACTGGAACATCGCGTCCCAGTCGCGATGCGCGCCGCCCAGCGGCTCTTCGACGATGCGGTCGACCAGGCCGTTGGCTTTCAGGCGATCCGCCGTGATCCCCAGCGTTTCGGCGGCAACCGACGCCTTGTCGGCGCTTTTCCAGAGGATGGACGCGCAGCCTTCGGGCGAGATCACCGAATAGGTTGAATACTGCAGGATCAGGGTACGGTCGCCCACGCCGATTGCCAGCGCGCCACCGGAGCCGCCTTCGCCCACCACCGAGCAGATCACCGGCGTTTTGAGTTCGGCCATCACGTAGAGATTGCGGGCGATGGCTTCGGACTGGCCGCGCTCTTCGGCGCCAATACCGGGATAGGCCCCCGGCGTGTCGATGAAAGTGAAGATCGGCAAGCGGAATTTTTCCGCCAGACGCATCAGGCGCAGCGCCTTGCGGTAGCCTTCTGGGCGTGGCATGCCGAAATTGCGGTGGATCTTTTCTTTGGTGTCGCGCCCTTTCTGGTGGCCGATCACCATCACCGGCTCGCCGTTGAAACGCGCCATGCCGCCGACGATGGCGGCGTCATCGGCGTAGGCGCGGTCGCCGTGCAGCTCGGCAAAGTCGGTGAACAGGCCCTGTACATAATCGAGCGTGTAGGGGCGCTGCGGATGCCGGGCTACCTGCGACACCTGCCAGGCGTTGAGCTTGGCATAGATATCCTTGGTCAGCGTCTGGCTCTTTTTCTGGAGACGCCGGATTTCCTCGGAAATATCGAGCGCGGAATCATCCTGCACGAAGCGCAGTTCTTCGATCTTGGCTTCGAGCTCGGCGATCGGCTGCTCGAAATCGAGGAAGGTGGTTTTCATCGAACTGTCATGAAAGAGCAATGGCGCGGCATTTTAACAGCGCGCGCCGATTGCGCCCGATCAATGATGATGGCCGTGAGCGCCATGCGCGTGACGATGCGCCACTTCTTCCTGCGTGGCCGCGCGCACTTCAGTGACCGTGCATTTGAAATGCACCGCCTGCCCGGCGTAGGGGTGGTTGCCGTCCACCACCACCTTGTCGTCGGCAATGTCGGTCACGGTGTAGAGCATCTCTTCGCCGCCGTCGACCGGGGAGCCCACGAACTGCATCCCGACTTCCAGATCCTCGGGAAAGGCTTCGCGCGATTCCATGCGAACCAGTTGCTCATCGTATTCGCCAAACGCATCGGCCGGTTGCAGCTTGAGGTCGGCCCCCTCGCCGGCAACCTTGCCTTCGAGCGCAGCCTCGACCGCCGGGAAGATATTGTCGTAACCGCCGTGCAGGTAGCTCACGGGTTCGTCACTTTCTTCCAGCATGCGACCATCGAGATCGCGCACGACATAGGTGAGAGTAACGACGGTGTCCTTGCCAATGTTCACTTGAGTTCCTTTACCAGTTGAAGCACGTCCGCCGCATGGCCGCGGCTGGACACGCCGTACAGGGCATGACGGATGACGCCCTGTTTATCGATGACGAAGGTGGAACGCACCACGCTCCGGCGCATGACGCCATCCACCTCCTTGTCCTGCAACACGCCATAGGCTTCGCAGGTCGTTTGTTCCTTGTCGGCGAGCAGGCGAACACTGATGCCGTGCTTGTCACGGAATTCACCATGCTTGATGCAGTCGTCGCGGGATACGCCCAGCACCACCGCCCCGGCGCGGGCAAATTCGCTCTCCAGCTCGGAGAACTCGATGGCTTCGGTGGTGCAGCCCGGGGTATCGTCGCGCACGTAAAAATAGAGCACCACGATCCTGCCCCTGAATTCGGACAGTTCGACGATGTTCATGTCCGCATCCGGATTGGAAAAATCCGGCGCGCGTTCTCCAGCAGTCAGCATGACCATGACGGCTCCGCTCTCGTTTTTCGGCGCATTCTACAGGGCAATTGCACGCCCATCGCTATAATATTTTGATGAAAAATCCACTTCTGGGCGGACGCTCTCCAGCCCGTTTCCTGCGCGAATACTGGCACAAGAAACCCCTCCTGATACGTAACGCCATCCCGGGGTTCGCTGGCCTGATCAGTCCGGGGGACATGCAGGCCCTGGCCCGCCGGGACGAAGTCGAATCCCGCCTGATCCGGGGCAGCGGCGCCGACTGGCAACTGGATCACGGGCCCTTTCGCGCGGCCGTTTTCAAGCGCCTGCCCAAGACCAACTGGACGCTGCTGGTGCAATCGCTGAACCATTTCCTGCCTGAAGCCGACGCGCTGTTGAAGCGTTTCGATTTCATCCCCCACGCCCGGCTGGACGACCTCATGGTGAGCTATGCGGTGCCGGGAGGCAGCGTGGGGCCGCATTTCGATTCCTACGATGTCTTTCTGCTGCAAGGGCAGGGGCATCGACGCTGGCAGATCAGTACCCAGCGCGATCTTTCATTATTGCCGGACGCCCCACTGAAAATCCTGCGCCGGTTCAAGGCCGAAGCAGAATGGACGCTCGGCCCGGGCGACATGCTCTATCTTCCGCCCCACGTGGCGCACCATGGCGTGGCCGAAGATGCCTGCCTCACCTACTCGATCGGATTTCGCGCACCCGCCGCCGAAGAGCTCGCGCACGCCTTCCTGATACACCTGCAGGATACCCTGAGCCTGGATGGCCGGTATGCCGATCCCAACCTGCGCCACCCTCGCCACCCGGGAGAAATCGGCAGGGCCATGCTCGACCAGATCGAGACAATGATCGCGCAGGTCAGGTGGACGCGCCGCGACATCCGCGAATTCGCCGGACGCTATCTGTCGGAGCCCAAGCCCAATGTCTTTTTCGATCGCCCCGACCCGCCCTTGAGCCCCGCCAGGTTCCGGCGCGCGGCGCAGCAGCGGGGAGTTGCCCTCGACCCGCGTTCGCGGCTGCTGTTCACCGGCCGGCGCTTCTACATCAATGGCGAGGCATTCGAGGGCGAGCCGGACGGCCTCGCCGCACTGCGGCAGCTTGCGGATTTGCGCTGCCTGCCCGCACCGCTGCCCGCCGGCCTGCTCGACCGCTTCTACGATTGGTATGGCGCTGGCTGGCTGCAACTCCTCCGCTCATGAACACCAACCCTTTTGTCACCCCGTCTGCATGCCGGGCCGCTTTCGACGCCGTGCTGGCGCGCGCCCCGCGCGAGCTGCGCCTGTACGACCGCGACATCGGTCTCTGGCAACTCGATGACCCCGCACGCCATGCCGCTCTGCGCGCCCTGTGCGTGGCGGGCGGCGGGCGCCGCATCGAATGCCTGCTCGACGATGTCACCCGCGTCGCGCACGCCCTGCCCAGGCTGATGCAACTGCTACGGGATTTCAGCCATGTGCTGGCGATCCGCCAGGCCGACCCGCACACGCCCCGGCCAGACCAGGCCTGGGTGCTGGCCAATCGCCACGACGTGGTGTTTCGGCCAGACAAAAATGCGCCGCATGGCGCGCTGTACCTTGACGCCCCTGCCCGCGCCGTCGCCCTGCATCAGACATTCGAATCGCTTTGGCAGCGCGCGCAGGCGCCGCTGTCAGCCACCACGCTCGGGCTGTAGAACCTGCAGGCTTGCCAGCCACGCCAGTTCGTCCTCGCCGAAACCGGCGCGCCTGCGCGCCTGCAGATTGAACGGCGGACGCAAGGGCGGAGCGTCGTATTCGGCGAGCAATTGCCGAAAAGTGGCGGAAGGATCCAGCCCGCGCTGCGAACACAACCAGCCGTACCAGCGATTGCCGATGGCCACGTGGCCGATTTCATCGCGTTCGATGCGGGCGAGAATTTCGATCAGATTGGCATCATTGGCCGCATGCAGCTTGGCCGCGATGAGAGGCGTGGCGTCGAGGCCCCGAGCTTCGAGCACGCGCGGCACCAGTGCCATGCGCACCAGGGGATCGTGCGCCGTCTTGAGCGCCATGTCCCAGAGCCCGTTGTGCGCCGGAAAATCTCCGTAAGCCTTCCCCAGGCTACGCAGATGTGCAGCGAGCAGGCTGAAATGCTGCGCTTCTTCATCCGCCACCCGCAGCCAGTCCGAATGGTATTCGCGCGGCATCGCCGGAAAACGGTACACGGCGTCGAGCGCCAGATTGATGGCGTTGAATTCGATATGCGCCAGCGCATGAACCAGCGCCGCGCGGCCTGCCAGGGTATCCATCCGGCGTCGAGGAACCTGCCGGGGCGGCACGAGAACCAGACCGGGGGGCTGGCCTGGCTGATCGATATTCTCCGCCAGCATAGCGTCGCCCAGCGGCACCGATTCCGTCTGCCAGTCCGCGTAAAGGCTGTGCACACACGCCACTTTTTGCGCCGCGTCGCACATGCGCAGGCAAGCGCGCACACGCGCCCGCAGCGTCAGCGTCGATCCATCCATCGGATGCCCGCAAACGCCACGCCCAGAAAAATCATCAGCGGCAGACTGGCCACCATGATCGCCGGCCAATCGTTGAGCAAGCCCAGATGGCCGAACAGCCGGCTCAGCAGATGAAAGGCGAGGCCCGCCAGAATGCCGAAGAAAATCTTGCGACTGGTGCCTCCCGCGCGTGGCCCCTGGATCGCAAACGGCATGGCGATCAGCATCATGATCGGGATCACAAAGGGGCTGATGAACTTGGTCCACAGCGCCAACTCGTAGCGCGCCGCCTTCTGGCCATTTTCCTTCAGGTGTCCGACGTAACGCCACAGGGTTCGAGCCGACATTTTTTCGGGCGCAATCAGCAACACGCCGAGGATGTCCGGCGTGAGGATGGACTGCCAGTTTTGCTGCGCACTGCGGGTGGCCCGGATACCCGCCGACTCGAAATGCGTTTCGGTCACGCCGTCCAGCCGCCAGGTCTGGTTGCCCAGCCAGTTGGCCCTGTCGGCCGCGCGTATCCAGCCAAGGCGCCCCGCAGCATCAAAACCATAGATCTCGATCCCGCGCAGTGTGTTGTCCGGCATGACCTCGCGCACATTGATAAAACTCGTGCCATCCTTCACCCACAGCCCCGAGCGGAATTGCTGGGCCACCACCGAACGCGTGGCTGACAACTTGTAGCGCTGCGCCGCCTGATCCGACCAGGGCGAAACGTACTCGCCCAGCGCCAGTACCAGAATCGACAGAGCCACGCCGATTGCGCCGAAATAGCCGGCCATGCGCCAGCTCGATAGCCCGGACACGCGCATCACCGCGTATTCCGAATTGCCCACCAGCCGGGACAGTGCGAACAGGGTGCCGATCAGGGCGGCGATCGGCAGGATTTCATAGAGATGCCCCGGCACGCTCAGCAGAACCACGACAGCCGCCTGGCCCAGTCCGTAGTTGTTGCGACCGACACTGCCCAGTTCCTGGATCACATCAAAAAACGCGAACAAGGCCAGCAGCGCCAGCAGCACAAAGCCCGACGCCACCAGCACCTGCACACCGAGATAGCGAGCCAGCAGGCTCATGCCAATCTCCAGCGCGGAGGCCGCACGCGGTTACGCAGCGCAAACCAGATCGCGGTCACGACGAGCATGACGGTATGGGGGAGCAACAGTGCGTCCCAGAAATCCAGCCGCGCCTGCGCCACCCACGCTTGCGAAAGCGACATGAAGTTGTAGTAAACGAAGTACATCAGCAGGGCAATCAGAAACCCGTAGGAACGTCGCGCCCGTGCATTCACAAACCCAAGCGGAATAGCCAGCGCAGCGAGCACCAGGGTGGACAAGGGCAGGGATATCCGCCACAAGAGCTCAGACCGTCCTCGAGGGCTGGTATCGTCTATCAGCTGTCCCAGGGGCAGTTGCCGGTAATTCAGGTCGCGTTTGCCGGGTGTGGCCGGGTCCATGCGCATCCAGTAACGCCTGAACTCGATCTGCCGGTAATCCAGTTGCCCGGGGCGTCCCTCGTAACGACGCCCATCCTGAAAAACGAGATAGCGCGATCCGTCTTCCAGTTGCGTGTATTCTCCCTGGCGCGCGACGACAAGGCCCAGTTCGCCGTCCAGGCGCGACTGCATGAAGACATTGCGCACCACGCCGGTCAGGGGATTCAGCGAATCCACGTAGTACACCCGCGCGCCTTCGCCCGATTCCGCGAACATGCCCGGCACCACGAGGCCGCTGTCGTTTCGACTCTTGATCTCGTCCCGGTAATCGTTTTTCTTGGCCTGTACCCAGGGATTGATCGCCAGCGTCAGCAGCAGGGTCACGAACGTGAGCGGCGCGGCAAACGCCAGTACTGGCCGCAACCACTGCGTGAGCGACACGCCGGCGTTGAACCAGATGACCATCTCGCTGTCTCGCCACATGCGCGCAAACGTCATCAGCACGCCAGCAAACAGCGCGATGCTCATCAACACCGGCAAAAAATACAGCAGCGAGAACCCGAGATAGGCAAACACGGCTTCGTTGGCCAGTTCCCCGCGCGCCACATCGCCGAGCAGACGGATGAACAGCACGACCAATGCAATCGCCACCAGCACCAGCAGCACGGCGCCCGTGGTG
Source organism: Thiobacillus sp. (assembly GCA_020216925.1). Taxonomy (GTDB): domain Bacteria; phylum Pseudomonadota; class Gammaproteobacteria; order Burkholderiales; family Thiobacillaceae; genus Thiobacillus. The sequence continues at coordinate 6,609 of JAIWOL010000149.1, forward strand.
AGACCCATCTCGCGGCTGAGGGTGCGGCGGTGAATCATGCGGGGGACACGCAGCGGCAAGCCGGCTCAATCGTGCTTTGACATTCCGCCACGGCCGCGCCAATAATCGGGGCGGGCGCCACGAGCATCCTCGTGACGCGTAGTAATTCGACTTTTTTGAGCACAGACATGGAAAACCAGGAAATCGACATCGAATTTAGCATAAAAAGTGGAGCGCCCGAAAAGCAGCGCACGGCCTGCGTCGTCGTCGGCGTATTTGAAAACCGCAAGCTCTCCGCCCCTGCAATTGACATCGACCGCGCCAGCGACGGCTATCTCTCCGAGATTCTGCGCGGCGGCGATATGGATGGACAGGCAGGCAGCACGCTGCTGCTGCACAGGGTGCCCAACATTCTTGCTGATCGCATATTGCTGATCGGGCTGGGCAAGGAACGGGATTTTCACGAAAAGGCCTACCGTTCGGCCATCGACTGCGCCATCCGCACATTGCGCGATACGGGCTCGATGGAAGCCACGATCACCCTGTCAGAACTGCCGGTGAAAAAACGCGACGTCACCTGGAACGTCGAGCAGGCGGTGATCGCCGCGCACGAAACCCTGTACAAGTTCGACGGCCTGAAAAGCAAATCCAATGACCCGCGCCGCCCGCTCAAGCGCGTCACCTTCGCTGTGTCTCGACGCGGCGAACTGAAATTCGGCGACGCCGGACTGGCGCGCGGACTCGCCATCGCGCACGGCATTGGGCTGGCAAAGAATCTCGGCAACACGCCTTCGAACATCTGCACCCCCGAGTATCTGGCAGGCGCGGCGCGCAAGCTCGCCAAGACCTACCGGTTTGGCTGCGAAGTGCTGGATTACGCCGCCTGCGAAAAACTCGGCATGGGCGCCTTTCTGTCGGTTGGCAAGGGCAGCGACAAACCCCCCCGCTTCATCGTGCTCAGGCACGACGGCGGCACGCAAGACGACAAGCCGATTGTGCTGGTCGGCAAGGCGATTACCTTCGACACCGGCGGCATTTCCCTCAAACCCGCCGCCGACATGGACGAGATGAACTACGACATGAGCGGCGGCGGAGCGGTGCTCGGCGCATTCCGCGCGATCGGCGAACTGGGGCTGCCGCTCAATGTGGTCGGCCTGATTCCGGCATGCGAGAACATGCCGGACGCATCCGCCAACAAACCGGGTGACATCGTCACCTCGCTGTCCGGCCAGACCATCGAAATCCTCAACACCGATGCCGAAGGCCGCCTGATCCTGTGCGACGCCCTCACTTATGCCGAACGTTTCGAACCCGATGCCGTCGTCGATCTGGCCACGCTCACCGGTGCCTGTGTCATTGCACTGGGTGCGCATCCCAGCGCACTGTTCTCGAATCATGACCCCCTGGCACGCGAAATCGAACACGCTGCCGAAGACGCCTGGGACCGGGTGTGGCGTATGCCACTGTGGGACGATTACCAGGAGCAGCTGAAAAGCAGCTTCGCCGACATGGCCAACATCGGCGGCCGCCCGGGGGGAGCCATCACTGCCGCGTGCTTCCTGTCGCGCTTTGCAAAAAAATACCACTGGGCGCACCTCGACATTGCCGGCACTGCCTACAAGGGCGGCCGCGACAAGGGTTCGACCGGGCGGCCGGTATCGCTGCTGGTGCATTTTCTGCTCAACCGTGCCATCAAGCGGGCCGAGTCGACGTGACCGAGATTCTTTTTTACACCTTCGCCGACGACCCGCTCGACGTCGCCCGACGGCTTACGGGCAAAGCCCACGCCCAGGGCAGGTGCGTGATGATACACGCGCCCGATCCTGCCACCGCGGACGCCATCGACCGCCTGCTCTGGACATCACCCGCCCTGGGTTTCGTGCCCCATTGCCGCGATACCGACGCGCTCGCCGGCGAAACCCCGGTTCTCATCGGATGCAATGCAGATGCGCTCCAGTCGGCCGATGTCATGATCAATCTCGACTCCGCCCAGCCCGCTGCCTTTGCCCGCTTCGAGCGCCTGGTCGAAATCATCGGACAGGACGACGCCAGCCGTGAACACGGCCGCGAGCGTTACCGTTTCTATCAGACACGCGGCTATGCCTTGACCACGCACGATCTGCGTGAATCGATGCGCAAGACATGAGCGACGACGCGCCCCTGCTCTCCAAAATGGATGCGCTGCTGAAAAGGCATCGTGGCGAAAACGAGCCGGCTGCCGCGACCGCTGCGTCCCCTCCCTCTGCTCCGCCTGTCTGGCTGCCCGTGCTGACGCAGGTGATCGAACGCGGCGCCGTGCCCCGCCCCGCCGGCCCATCCCCGATGGACACGCCCGTCTCGGCGGAGGCAGCCGTGCCGCCGTCCGCCCCGGTGTCTGTCGCCGTAGAGCCGCTCGATATCCAGACATTGTTGCAAACACTGCTTCCCCGATTGGGCGACGACCTGAAACAACAGATCGCGCAGAACGTACAGGCGCAGATCGACCAGGCGCTTGCCGCTTTCAGTGTCCAGCTTGAAGCCCGGTTGCGCGAAATCCTCCGCACGCCGCCCCACGACTAGCTTTATCTTGCCTCTGGGTTCGTCCATCCCCGGGCTTCTGGGATAATTGCGCCTTTATCTAGCCTGTCCTGCCTCATGGAACTCGCCAAATCGTTTGATCCCGCCGACATCGAAAACCGCTGGTACGCCTGCTGGGAAGGCTCGGGCTATTTCAAGGCCGGAGCCGACGAATCTATCGACACCAACTACTGCATCCTGCTGCCGCCGCCCAACGTCACCGGCACGCTGCACATGGGGCATGCCTTTCAGCACACCCTCATGGACGCGCTGATCCGCTACCACCGCATGCTGGGCGACAACACGCTGTGGCAGCCGGGCACCGACCACGCCGGCATCGCCACGCAGATCGTGGTCGAACGCCAGCTCGACGCCCAGGGCATTTCGCGCCACGACCTCGGCCGCGAGAAATTCCTCGAAAAAGTCTGGGAATGGAAGGAACACTCCGGCTCGACCATCACCCGGCAGATGCGCCGGCTCGGCACCAGCCCCGACTGGAGCCGCGAGCGCTTCACCATGGACGAGGGCCTGTCGCGCGCCGTCACCGAAGTGTTCGTGCGCCTCTACCGCGAAGGGCTCATCTACCGTGGCAAGCGCCTGGTGAACTGGGACCCGGTGCTGCAGACCGCCGTGTCCGACCTCGAAGTCGTCTCGCAGGAAGAAGACGGGTTCATCTGGGAAATCAACTACCCGTTCGAAGACGGCAGCGGCCACCTCACCGTCGCCACCACCAGGCCTGAAACCCTGCTCGGCGACACCGCCGTCGCGGTCCATCCTGACGACGAGCGCTACAGGCACCTGATCGGCAAGCACGTGCGCCTGCCGATCGCCGAGCGCAGCATCCCGATCATCGCCGACGAGTATGTCGACCGCGAGTTCGGCACCGGCGTCGTCAAGATCACCCCCGCGCACGACTTCAACGACTGGCAGGTCGGCCAGCGCCACAAGCTCGTCGCGATCAACGTGCTCACGCTCGACGCGAAGATGAACGAGGTCTGCCCCGTCGAATACCATGGCCTCGACCGCTACGATGCGCGCCAGAAGCTGCTAGACGAACTGCACGCCAGGGGGCTGCTCGTTTCCGCCAAGCCGCACAAGCTCATGATCCCGCGCGGCGACCGCACCCACGCCGTGATCGAGCCCATGCTCACCGACCAATGGTTCATGAGCATGGAAGGCCTCGCGAAACGCGCACTTGGCGTGGTCGATTCGGGCGAACTGAAGTTCGTGCCGGAAAACTGGACCACGACCTACCGCCAGTGGCTGGAAAACATCCAGGACTGGTGCGTCTCGCGCCAGCTGTGGTGGGGCCACCGCATCCCCGCGTGGTACGACGCCGACGGCAATTACTACGTTGCGCACAACGAAGACGAAGCGCGCAAGCAGGCCGGCGGCCGCGAGCTCACCCAGGACAACGACGTGCTTGACACCTGGTTCTCCAGCGCGCTGTGGCCCTTCTCGACCCTGGGCTGGCCCGAGCAGACGCCCGAGCTCGAACGCTACCTGCCGACCTCGGTGCTCGTCACCGGCTTCGACATCATCTTCTTCTGGGTTGCCCGCATGGTGATGATGTCGCTGCACTTCACCGGCAAGCTGCCGTTCCGCGAGGTGTATGTGACCGGCCTGGTGCGCGACTCCGAAGGCCAGAAGATGAGCAAGTCCAAGGGCAACGTGCTCGACCCGATCGACCTCATCGACGGCATCGGCATCGACGAACTCGTCGCCAAGCGCACCCGGGGCCTCATGAACCCCAAGCAGGCCGCCAGCATCGAAAAGCGCACCCGCAAGGAATTTCCGGACGGCATTCCCGCCTTCGGCACGGATGCGCTGAGGTTCACTTTCGCCAGCCTCGCCACCCACGGCCGCGACATCAAGTTCGATCTCGCGCGCTGCGAGGGTTACCGCAACTTCTGCAACAAGCTGTGGAACGCCACCCGCTTCGCGCTGATGAACCTGGAAGGCCACGACTGCGGCCAGGATGCCAGCCAGCCGATGGCGTTTTCGGACGCCGACCGCTGGATCGCCGACCGGCTGCAGCAGGCCGTCGGCGACGTGCACGCAGCCTTCGCCGCCTACCGCTTCGACCAGGCCGCCCGCGCCGTCTATGAATTCATTTGGGACGAGTACTGCGACTGGTACCTGGAACTCGCCAAGGTGCAGTTGAGCAGCGGCACGCCCGAGCAGCAGCGCGCCACCCGCCGCACACTCGCCACCGTGCTCGAAGCCACGCTGCGGCTGGCCCACCCCATCATCCCCTTCATCACCGAAGAGCTGTGGCAAAAAGTCGCGCCATTCGCCAACATGAGCGGTGAGAGCATCATGCTCGCCGCCTATCCACAGGTCGACGAAGCCCGGCGCCACCCCGACAGCGTCGCGCGAATTCAACTGCTGAAAGAACTGGTCAACGCCTGTCGCGCCCTGCGCGGCGAAATGAACCTCTCGCCCGCGCAGCGCGTGCCGGCGGTCATCGAAGGCGACACCGCCGCGATCGAGGCGCTCGCGCCCTACATCGCCGCGCTCGCCAAGCTCTCCGGCGTGACCGCCACCACCACGCTCACCGAGGCCGACGCCCCGGTCGCGCTGGTCGGCGACCTGCGCGTCATGCTGGTGGTGGAAATCGACAAGGACGCCGAGCGCGCGCGGCTGGCCAAGGAAATCGCCCGCATCCAGGCCGAAATCAAAAAAGCGCAAGGCAAGCTCGCCAACCCCAGCTTCGTCGACCGCGCGCCGGCAGCGGTGGTCGAGCAGGAGAAAGCGCGGCTCGCGGATTTCGGCGCCATGCTGCAGAAGCTCGAAGCGCAGCACTCGCGTCTGGGCTGAAGTTGCCTCCCAACGAAAAAGCGTGGTGTGGCCGCGCTTTTTCGTTGCCCCTTCCGCAAGAAAGCGCGGCAAGGCCGATCACAGGTGTCAAGCGACACGCAGATTTAACCCCCTGACGACATCTGGAATTGACCCCCTGGGTTAATCAACTTTCCGACGTGATCGGGGTGGGGGC
>JAIWOL010000188.1 GCA_020216925.1 Thiobacillus sp.
CGCAAGACCGAACAAAGCCCGCTTGCGCGGGCTTTGTTTTACTTTGGGGTGGATGATGGGACTCGAACCCACGACGACAGGAATCACAATCCTGGACTCTACCAACTGAGCTACATCCACCACTGAAACCGTGGCCTGCCCGACAGGAATCGAACCTGTAACCCCCAGCTTAGAAGGCTGGTGCTCTATCCAGTTGAGCTACGGGCAGAGACTCTGTTCTTGCTCGGGCGTTGCTTGCTGCATGTACGGGGTGGTCGGGGTGAGAGGATTCGAACCTCCGACATCCTGCTCCCAAAGCAGGCGCGCTACCGGGCTGCGCTACACCCCGAAATCCGCGCGACCTAGCGAGCAGCCGCGTTTCGGAGAGGCGAGACTATACCTTGGCGGGCAGGACGGGTCAATTTTTGCTTGAGTCGGACCGGGGGTTTCCGGGAAAATCGCGTTTTTGCTTCAGGTTCGTCCGATGAGCGCACGCATACTCGATGGCAGGTCGATGGCCGACACCATACTCGCCGTCATTCACGACAAGGTCGCCGAGCGCGAAGTGCAGGGCAAGCGCCGGCCCGGGCTGGCGGTGATTCTGGTCGGCAGCGATCCGGCCTCGGCCGTCTACGTGCGCAACAAGAAGAAAGCCTGCGAGCGTGCCGGCGTGGCCAGCGTATCGCACGACCTGCCGGCGACCACCACACAGGATGAGCTGCTGGCGCTGATCGATACGCTCAACGTCGATGCCGCCATCGACGGCATCCTGGTGCAGTTGCCGCTGCCTGCGCACATCGACGCCGAGACGGTGATCGAGCGCATCCGCCCGGACAAGGACGTCGACGGCTTCCATCCCTACAACATCGGCCGCCTGGCCGTGAGGATGCCGACGCTGCGGCCCTCGACGCCGCGCGGCATCATGACGCTGCTGCGCGCCACAGGCGAGACGCTGCGCGGCAAGAATGCGGTGATGGTGGGGGCGTCCAATATCGTCGGCCGTCCGATGAGCCTGGAACTGCTGCTTGCCGGCTGCACCATCACCGTGTGTCACAGTGCGACGCGCGATCTGGAAAGTTTCGTGCGCACGGCCGAGATTCTGGTGGTGGGGGTGGGCCGGCCGCGCATGATTCCGGGCGACTGGATTCGCGAGAGCGCGATCGTGATCGACGTCGGCATCAATCGCCTGGAAGACGGCAGACTGTGCGGCGACGTGGACTACGACGGCGCAGCGCAGCGCGCGAGCTGGATTACTCCGGTGCCAGGCGGGGTGGGGCCGATGACCGTGGCGACGCTGCTGGAGAACACGCTGGAAGCGGCGCTGATGCACACGCCCTGAAAAACCGCGCGTGGAAGACGCGGGGTTTCCGCCGGGGCAGGGCAGGTTTTCCTTCCCGCTTCTGCGCGTTCTTGGCGGATAAAGATCACGCTGCGTGCAGCGCCCGCAAATATGCCACATCCACGAACGGACGCCCGAGATCGGCACCTGCTAGGCGCCGGCAGGGCGCGTCGGGTTCGCCCAGGTCGGACAGCACGACGGCGGTGCCGCTGAAATCATGGTCGAGGGTGTAATCGTTGACGGTGACCAGGGTTTTGAGGCCAGCGCCCAGGCTCGCCCGGATGCCGTTTTCGGAATCTTCGAACGCCAGGCACTCGGCGGCGGAGACGCCCATTTTTTCCATCGCGTAGAAATAAATGTCCGGTGCAGGCTTCTTGGCCGGCACGATGTCGCCGGCGGCGATGACCTCGAACCAGTCCTGCGTGCCGGGGCCGAGGCTGTGTTCCAGCAGCACGGTCACGTTTTCCGGAGTGGTGGTGGTGGCGATGGCCAGCCGCAGGCCGGCGGCGCGGGCTTCCGTCAACAGCCGTTTCACGCCGGGGCGCATGGGAATGCCGCCGTTCGCGGCCAGCGCACTGTAATGCCGAGTCTTGGCTTTGTGCAGATTGACCACCATTTCGTCAAAGTCTGCCGTCTTGACGTAGTCGGGGCGGTACTGGTCGATGTAGTGCTTCATGCGCTCCTTGCCGCCGGTGACGGCGAGCAGCTTGCCGTAGAGCGCTGCATCCCAGTGCCAGTCGAGGCCGGCGTCGGCGAATGCCTGGTTGAAGGCGGGACGGTGGCCGTCGCGTTCGGTATCGGCAAGCGTGCCGTCCACGTCGAATAGCAGGGCGTTGAGTGTCATGAGAGAGGGCGGGAGCGAGGGGCGACGGGCCTGTGCCGGTGATCGCCCGATGAAAAGCCGGGGATGGGGCATTTTCTCAAATTGCGCGCGACGGTGAAAGCCGAAAATCGTGCCAGTCCGCCACTTCTGGCAAAATGCCAGAACAACAAGCAGCCGGCCTGTCGGCTGCGGAGACCCACGATGACTGACACTTCTGAATTCGACCGCTATTACGATGGCCTGCTCTACAGCGTGATGCGCTGGGATCAGCTCACTGCTTTCTGGGATAAGGTGGAAGCCGATGCCGGCTGGTATCTGTATGCAGTCGGCCAGGGCGTGCCCGCCGCCCCCTCATCTGCCGAGAAAGTGAAGCAGTTCATGCGCGAACTCGACGAGTTGTTGCGACGCGAGCACCACGAGGATTACTGCGCGATTGTCTACGCCGACAATCTGGACGCGCCGAATTTCATCAAGATCTACGATCCCAATCATCTGGGGAGCTCGTGTGGCTCCAGCGCGACGAAATCTTCGGTCCTGCCGGGCTGGCTGATGAGCCGGACCCCGCCGCGCGAACTGGAAACCCGTATCCCGGTGACCGGGCAGCGCAGGCGATGGTGGGAAAATCTGTTCGGCTCGCCCGCATGAAAAAGCCGCGCCCGAGGGCGCGGCTTTTTCATCATTGACGCTTCACTTCTTGTCGGATTCGGCCTTCGACTCGGCTTTCGCTTCCTTGTGCTTGCTGGCCTTATGCATCTTGCCGGCCGCATGAGGCGCCGCTGCGGGCTTTTCGGCCACGGTTTTTTGTGCGGTGTCGGCGGCGACGGCGGACAGGCTGAAGGCGCCGATCATGGACGCGGCAACCAGGGTGGACAACAGTTTGCTCATGACATTTCTCCTGAGATGGGTGGGTACATGCAGGGCAGACGCCTTGCATGGAACTACTGTGCGCCCGCAGACATACATGAACCTTACGGCGTGAACCGGACGCAACATCGCGCCAGGCTTGTCGTATGGCGCATCCGGGAACGGGGCTTTATGTCAGACTACCGGGATGAAAATCTTGCTGGTAGAGGATGATCCGACCCTGGGCGACGCTGTGATGCGCGCGGTACAGCAGGCGGGTTTCGGGGTCGATTGGGCGCGCGACGGTGTGCAGGCCGATCATGCGCTGGACGCCTATGTCTACGACGCCATGCTGCTCGATCTGGGGCTGCCGCGGCGCGAAGGGCTGGAGGTGCTGCAACGTCTGCGCAGGCGCGGCATGAGCTTGCCGGTGATGATCCTGACTGCACGCGACAGTGTCGAAGCTCGCGTGCGCGGACTGGATGCCGGCGCAGACGATTATCTGCTGAAACCCTTTTCCCACGACGAGATGCTGGCGCGGCTGCGCGCCCTGCTGCGCCGGGCGCATGGCGTGGCCGATCCCGACATCCGCGTTGGCCGGTTGCGCTTCGATACCGTCACGCGCGCAGCCTCGATAGGCGAGCGCACTCTGACACTGTCGGCGCGTGAAACCGAAGTGCTGGAAATTCTCCTCAGCCAAGCCGGGCGCGTCACAGCCAAGGAGGCCATCGCCGATCGCCTCACGGGTTGGGACGAAGGCGTGGGCGAGAATGCGGTCGAGGTGTATATCCACCGTCTGCGGCGCAAGCTCGAAGGTTCGGGCGCAAACATCCGGACCCTGCGCGGCCTGGGTTATCTGCTGGAAGGCGAGCGTTGACGCGGCCGCTGACGAGTCTGCGCCGTCAGCTGGTGGTGCGCCTGTTGCTGACGATGATTCCCTTGTTCGCTTTGCTCTGGCTGGGGGCGCACTTTGCCGCGCACTATTTCATCAACGCAGCATTCGATCGTTCGCTGATCCGGCGAACCTATGCGCTGGCCGATCAAGTCGGAGTCGTCGGCGGCCGGGCGCGGGTGGACTTGCCGGTGGCTGCGCGCGAAGTTCTCATGTTCGACCAGGAAGATTTGCTGTTCCATCGCGTGCTGGATCCCCAGGGCCGGGTCATCGAGGGAGAACAGCGCATGCCCGGCCTGCCTGGAGGCCGCACGCTGCATGCCGGACAACTCATGGTTTACGACGGAACGCGTGCCGGCGAACCGGTGCGCGTGGCGGCGTTTGCACTGCCGCTGCGGGGAACCAGCGCGCGCGGCAATGTGCTGATCCAGGTGGGAGAAACGCTCTCGCGTCGAATCGCCGTAGCGGAACGCGCAACTCTGGCGATCATGATTCCCCTGATGCTGCTGACATTGGCGGCGGCGGGCATCGTGGCCTATGGCGTGCGCCGGGGCTTGCAGCCAGTCGAGCGTTTGCGCGACCGCATCGCCGCGCGGCAGGCGTTCGACCTGAGTCCGATGCCGCAGGATGACGTGCCAGCCGAGATACGCCCTTTTCTCGACGAAATCAATTCCCTGCTGGCGAGGCTGTCCGAGGCGGTGGATGCGCAGTCGCGATATGTGGCGGATTGCGTATTCCAGTGAAAACCGCCACTCATTCTGATTCAAAACCGCCACCTGTTCCAGCTCAAACTCTGCCACCGATTCCAGTCCAAAACCGC
>JAIWOL010000189.1 GCA_020216925.1 Thiobacillus sp.
CCCAGCGCGGCGTCGAGCGCGGCGATGCATTCGGCCGGCGGCGCGACGCTGTGCGCGAGCCGCAGCGTCAGCACCGTGCGCTCGCGCCCGGCCAGCCCTGCCGCGCCGTAGGCGCAGAACCGCAGCAGCGGCTGCGCCGCCTCGAGGAGCGCCGCGCCGTCGCCCGACGCGAGCACGGCCATGCGCCACGGCAGCTCGGCTTTTTCCACCCGCACGGCAGCGTGCTTGAGCTCGGGCTGCTTGGAAACGGCATCGAACACCGGCAGGGTGAGCGCGTTGACGCCGCGCCCCCCCATGTAGCGGCCTCCCCAGTGCATCGGCAGGAAGCACTGGCCGGGGCGCACGGCGTCGCTCGCTTCGACCGCCACCACGATCTCGCCGCGCCGGCTTTGCACGCGCACGAGATCGCCCGGATTCAGGCGTCGCAGTTCGAGGTCGCGCGGGTTCAGGCTCAGCAGCGGCGCGTCGACGTGGGCAAAGAGCCGCGCCACCTTGCCGGTTCGGCTCATCGCGTGCCAGTGGTCGCGCAGCCGCCCGGTGTTCAGCCGCAGGGGATAGCGGGCGTCCACCGGCTCGGCCACTGGCCGGTACGCGGCAGCGTGAAACCGGGCCCGGCCGCTGGCGGTGGGAAACACGCCGTCGGCGTACAGGCGCGCCCGCCCGTCGTCCGCCCCCTCCGGAAACGGCCATTGCCGCGGCGCGGCGTCCAGCAGCGCGTAGCTCAGGCCGGTGATGTCGAGATCGCGCCCGCGCGTGCTTTCACGGTGTTCGTCGAACACGGCTTCGGCGCTGGCGTAGGGAAACAGCCGCGCACCCGCGTGCGGACGCAGCCGGCGCGCGAAATCGACGACGATCTGCCAGTCCGGTTTCGCTTCGCCCGGCGCGGGTACGGCGGCGCGCACGCGGGCGATGCGCCGCTCGGAATTGGTCATGGTGCCCTCGACCTCGCCCCAGGTGGCCGCCGGCAGCAGCACGTCGGCAAAGGCTGCCGTTTCGGTATCCGCGTAGGCTTCCTGCAGCACCACCAGTTCGGCCTTGCCGAGCGCGGCGTGCACGCGGTTCTGGTCCGGCAGCGATTGCGCCGGGTTGGTGCAGGCGATCCACACGGCCTTCACTTCGCCGGCGGCCAGCGCGTCGAACAATTCCACCGCCGTCTTGCCGGGTGTTTCGGGCACGCTGTCCACGCCCCACAGGCGCGCGACTTCGGCGCGGTGTTCGGGATTGGCCAGGTCACGGTGCGCCGAAAGCAGGTTCGCCAACCCGCCGACTTCGCGGCCGCCCATCGCATTGGGCTGGCCGGTGAGCGAGAGCGGCGCGGCGCCGGGCTTGCCAATCTGCCCGCTGGCGAGATGCAGGTTGATGAGCGCGGCGTTCTTGTCGACGCCGCAGCTCGATTGATTGAGCCCCTGGCAATACAGCGACAGCGTGGGGCCGTCGGCGAACCAGCGCGCGGCGGCGACGATGTCTTGCGCCGCCACGCCGCAGATCGCGGCGGCTTTTTCCGGCGTGGTTTCGCGCACGCAATCGCGCAGCGCCGCCCAGCCCTCGGTGTGGGCGTCGATGTAGGCGCGATCGATGCGCTCTTCCCACATCATCGCGTTCAGCATGGCGTGGAAGAGCGTCACGTCGGTGCCGGGCAGGATGGCCAGATGCAGGTCGGCCTCGGCTGCGGTGTCGGTGCGGCGCGGATCGACCACGATGAGCTTTTGCGCAGGATTGCGCTTGCGCGCGGCCTCGATGCGGCGGAACACGATGGGATGCGCGTAGGCGGTGTTCGATCCGGCGATGAAGAGCGTGCCGGCGGCATCGATGTCGTCGTAGCAGCCGGGCGGCGAATCCGCCCCCAGCGTGGCCTTGTAGCCCGCCACCGCGCTGGACATGCACAGGCGCGAATTGGTGTCGACGTTGTTGGTGCCGATGAGCCCCTTGGCGAGCTTGTTGAAGACGTAATAGGCCTCGGTGGTGAGCTGGCCGGAAATGTAGAAACCCACGGCATCGGGACCGTGTTCGCGGATGATGGCGTTGAAGCGCTCGGCGACGTGATCCAGCGCGGTCTCCCAGCTCGCCCGCGTGCGCGTCCGGTCGCGCTGCGTGCGCAGTTCGGGAAACAGCGCACGGCCCGGCGCCCGCGCCGCCAGATGCAGCGTCGCGCCCTTGGTGCACAGGCGGCCAAAATTGGCCGGATGCGCCGGGTCGCCCCGCACGCCGACAATCTTTCCGGCGTCGGTCTCGATCAATACCCCGCAACCGGTGCCGCAGTAACAACAGACGGATGGAACGACAGACATGGGCAACTCCTCGCCCGGCCATCCAGCAGGCTTTGTGCCAGCACGGCATACTTTCGTGAATTCAAAGGCTTGCGAACGGGCCGGCGAACCGCGTCGGCGCCATGCGCACAGTCGCGGTGCGCGTCATCGGGGGACTGCCGCAACTTGGTGCAGGGCGAGCGGCCGGATGCCCGGCAGACGCGCGAAGCTTTCGCGCCGCACCGTCTCGACGAAATCCGCCACATAGGCGCGCGCCGCGTCGTCCGCGCGCACCGCAGCGTAGAGCTCCGCCCACAAGCCCTGTGGACCGATGCGCCGCGCAAGCACGTAACCGCGTTCCAGATAAGGCGCCACCGCCCACGCCGGCAACGCCGCCACGCCGCGCCGGCTGGCGACGAGCTGGAGAATCGCCACGGTGAGTTCGGCTTCGCGGCGGGCGAGTTTCACCCCGGCAGGCGCGAGCACGCGGCGCACGAAATCGAGTCGCGCTTCCGGCACCGGGTAGGTAATGAGCGTCTGCCCGGCAAAATCGGCGGGCAGCAACAGTTTCTTCTTTTCCAGCGCGTGCCCTGGCGGCAACAGCGCCAGCATTTCGTAGCCAAACAGCGGCAGAAGCGTGAGCCCCGGGCGCGACACGCCATCCGAAGTGACGACCAGATCGGCGCGCCGTTCGCTGAGCAGGGCCAGCGGATCGGCCTGAAAACCGCCCACGAGGTCGAGCTCGACCGCCGGCCACACGTCGCGGTATGCGTCCATCGCCGGCATCAGCCAGTCGTAGCAGGTGTGGCACTCGACCGCCACGCGCAGCTCGCCGGCCTCGCCGTCTTTCAGCTTGGCCAGATCGCGCAGCGCGGCTTCCACCTGCGGCAGGGTCGCGTGCGCCAGCGCCAGGAGACGCCGCCCCGCTGCGGTCAAGCCGACCGGACGCGCCGCCCGCTCCACCAGCGGCAGACCGAGCGCGTCTTCCAGGCCCTTCAACTGATGCGATACCGCCGACTGCGTGAGGTGCAGGCGCTCCGCCGCCGCCGTCAGGCCGCCGCTGTCCGCCACCGCCGCAAGCAGGCGCAAGTGGCGCAATTCAACATGAGAAATATTCATGAAAAAAATGAAAACTATTCGTTTGCTTCATGCTACAGCGTTCCGCATCATGCCGCCATCGTTCACTGGGAGACACACATGGCACAGGCACTGGTCTTGGGTATGCCGCGCATCGGCGCGCGGCGCGAACTGAAATTTGCACTCGAAGCCTTCTGGCGCAATGAAATCGACGAGGCGGCGCTGCGCGCGGTCGGCAGCGGCATCCGTCAGGCCAACTGGCAGCGGCAGGCCGAGGCCGGCATGACGCACGTCGCCGTCGGCGATTTTGCGTATTACGACCCCGTGCTCACGCACGTTGCGCTCCTCGGCTGCGCGCCGTCGCGCTTCGGCTTTGCCGGCAAGCTGGGGCTGGCGGAATATTTCCAGCTGGCGCGCGGCAACGCCCAATGCCACGCAATGGAAATGACCAAGTGGTTCGATACCAACTACCACTACCTGGTGCCGGAATTCCGCCCCGACACCCCATTCTCGCTCGACGACGGCTGGCTGTTCGACGAAGTGGCCGAGGCGCAGACCGCCGGCTTCTCCCCCAGGCCGGTGCTGATCGGCCCGCTCACGTTCCTGTATCTCGGCAAGGAAAAAGTCGCAGGCTTCGACCGCCTCGACCTGCTCGATCGACTGCTTCCGGTGTACGGCCAGATCCTCGCGCGGCTCAAAGCACAGGGCGTCGAATGGGTGCAGATCGACGAGCCCATCCTCGCGCTCGATCTCGCCGCGCCCTGGCGCGCCGCGTTCGAGCGCGCCTACCACAGCCTCAACGGCGCGGGCGTGAAGCTGCTGCTCGCCGGCTACTTCGGCCCGCTGGCCGAAAACCTGCGCGTGGCGACCGCCCTGCCGGTGGCCGGACTGCATGTCGACGCCGTGCGCGGTGCGCAGGAACTCGCGCAGGTAATCGACTGGCTGCCCGCGACCAAGGTGCTCTCGGTCGGCATCGTCGACGGCCGCAACATCTGGAAGACCGATCTGGCCGCCGCGCTCGACCGCCTCGACGGTCTGCACCAGACACTCGGCGACCGTCTCTGGCTCGCCGCCTCGTGTTCGCTGGCGCACGTGCCGGCAAGCCTTGCGGCGGAAACCGCGCTCGACCCGGAAGTCAAATCCTGGCTTGCCTTTGCCGACGAAAAACTCGGCGAATTGCAGACGCTGGCGCGCGCCCTGAACACGGGCCGCGACTCGGTCGCCCCCGCGCTCGCGGACAACGCGGCGGCGCTCGCGTCGCGCCGCGCCTCGGCCCGCGTGCA
>JAIWOL010000190.1 GCA_020216925.1 Thiobacillus sp.
GCTTCGGTGTCCTTCACCAGGCTTTGCATGAAGAAATAGCAGGCCAGCCGCTCGCCGCGCGTGACCGGCTTCACTTCGTGGATGGAGCCGGAGGGGTAGACGACCAGGCTGCCGGCGGCGAGCTTGATGCGCTGTTCGCCGTAGGTGTCTTCGATGGCGAGCTCGCCGCCGTCGTAGTCGGCGGGCTCGGTGAGAAAAAGGGTGGCGGACACGTCGGTGCGCAGCCAGCTGCCGTCGGGCAGATTGCGCAGGGTGTTGTCGGCGTGCCAGCCGTAGGTGTTGGTGTCGCCGCTGTAACGGTTGAAATTGGGTGGCAGGATCTTGTTGGGGAGCGCGGCCGAGAGCAGCACGGGGCTGCGGTTCAACGCACGCATGACGAGAAGCCGGAGTTCGTGCAGCTGCGGCGCGTCCTCCGGGAGTTGCTGGTTTTTTTTCACGAGCGCGGCCTGGGCCCCGGCCGACAGGCCGGTTGCCCAGTTCGCCCCGGCGAGCCGCTGGCGGATGGCCGCCAGCTCGTCGGGAGTGAGAACCTTGTCGATCGTGACGACCATGGCCTCAGAAGTCGTGACGCAGGGTCAGCACGTACTGGCGTCCGCGGCCGGGGATGCCCTGGCCGCCGCCTTCGGCAAGCTGGGAGATGTAGCGCTTGTCGGTGACGTTGTAGCCGTTCAGGCGCAGCTGGGTCTGCTTGCTGAATTTGTACGCGGCGTACAGATCCCAGGTGGTGTAGCCCGGTACGCGCACCTTGTAAGTGGTGTCGCCGGCGGCGTTGTCGACCCCGCTCGTGATCGAATCCACATACTGCATGCCGCCGCCCACCGTGACCGCGGGTGTGAGGTCGTAAGTGGTGAACACGTTGAACGAGTGTTCCGGCGTGTTGCCGAGCTTTTGGCTCTTGACGTAGTTTTCGTGGCTGCCGGCGGCCGGCGCGGCCTTGATTTTGCTGGTGAGGTAGGCGTAGCCGGAATAGAGTTTCCACTTGGGGGTGATGTCGCCCGCGGCCAGCAGTTCGAAGCCGTCGATGTGGTAGCGGTTGTCGACCAGCGAAGTCACGCCCGGAGCCTGCGCGGGCAGGCGGCCGTTGGTCACGTCGGTGCGGAAGATCGCCGCGCCCAGGTCGAGCCTGTGCGCTACCTGCCATTTGCCGCCGAATTCGTAGGCGCGGATCTGTTCCGGCGGGGTGTTGAAGCCCGCGCCGACCACGGGTTCGGCGGCCGCCCCGCCGGCGAGCTGGATGCTGTTGCGGTCGAAGTTGGCCGAAAATACGTAGGCGTTGCCGAAGGCACCGTAGAGCGAAGCCTGCGGCGTGAGCTTATAGACGAGGCCGAGGTTGTAGCTGATCTCGTCGTCCTCACGCTTGTGCGTGGTGTTGTTTGCGGGCGAGGGATTGGTGACGCCATTGAAGCCGCGCCGTTTGGCGGTGGCCTCGACCTTGTCCCAGCGCAGGCCGGCGTGGAGATCCCACTGCGCGTCGAGCTTCATCGTGTCGAGCAGATACAGGCCGACTTCCCGGGTTTCCAGCGAGTAGGTGGTACCGTCCGGGGCCGGAATGCCGAACAGGGTGCCGCCGATGCTCTGGTTGGGGCCGAGCGCGCGCGCGCTGGGGCGGTAAAGCGAAGTCAGCGGGCCGCGCGTGTCGCGGCGGCGGTCGTTTTCATATTCGTAGCGCGCGAGCGCGATCCCGGCGACCATGTCGTGTTCGACGCCGCCGGTCTTGAAGTTGAAGAGCACGTCGGTCTGGTTGTTGATGCCGGTGTCGGTCTGGTCGCGCGGCTTGGTCTCGCCGCGTGCGCAGGGATCGGCGACCGTACAGCTGGTGACGGTGCCGTCGGTGGGGTTGGCGCCGATGGCGCCGACGAAGATGCGCGGCGAGGACACCCAGCCGTCGTTGTGCACGCGTGACAGGCGCAGCTGGTTTTTCAGCGTGACGCCGTTGCCAAAGCTGTGTTGCAGCGCCGCGCCGAATTGATCGACGTCGACCTGCTTGCGATCGTTGGTATGGCCGTAGAAATTCTCGTAGTCGAGGCCGGGCGGCATGCCGGTCTCGATGCCGGAGAGCGTGCCCAGCACGTTGTTGCGGTCGGCGGGCAGCCCGGCGTCGGGCAGGTCGTCCTGGCGTGTGTGCAGGTAGTCGAGCGTGATCCGGGTCGGCCCCTTCAGCCCCCAGGTGTAGGCGGCGTAGAGGCCATAGCGTTCCTCTTCGGCGATGTCGCGGCCGGGAATGTCGGCCGAGTGCGCCATGAGGTTGACGCGCACGGCGCTGTTGTCGCCGAGCGTCTTGTTCATGTCCAGCGTGCCGCGATAGAAGCTGTCGGTGCCGACGCTGAGTTCGGCGCGGTTGAAGTCCTGGCCGAAGGGCTGCTTGGTGACGAAATTGACCGTGCCGCCCGCCGAGCCGCGGCCCGAAAAGGCCGAGTTCGGCCCTTTCACCACTTCGAGCTGGTCGACGTAGAAGGGGTCGCGGAAATAGTTGCCCAGATCGCGCGTGCCGTTGACGTTGATGTCGTCGCGCGCGTTGAAGCCGCGAATCTTGAACTGGTCGCCCGCCGGCGGATTGCCTTCGCCCGCCTGCAGGCTGATGCCGGGGATGTTCTTGAGCGCGTCCTTGAGCGTGGTCGCGCCCTGTTCCTGCAAGAGGTCATCGGGCAGCACGGTGATGAGGCGCGGCGTGTCCTGGAGGTCGCGCGCGTATTTCAGGCTATCCATCTGTTCGCCGCGAAAATCGACCACTTCGAGTTTCTGCAGGGTGACAGGCTGGTCGCCGCGCGCGAGCGCGAGATCGGCGAAACCGCAGGCGGCCAGGGCCATCGGGAGGAGTTTGGCGTGGGGCCGGAGGGCCGGAAGGCGGGTGTTCAAGGTTCTCTCCTGTTCGAGTGTTCATGTTGACTGGCTGGCTGGCTGCGAACAGGTGGCTGGCGGGATGGGAAGGGCGTGGTTTCAGCGGCTAGCGTGCGTCCTTCGGGTCGGTGACGAAGCCGAGTTTGGTGAGGCCGGCGCGGGCGGCGTCGGCCATGATCTGCGCGACGTGCTTGTAGGCCAGTTCGCCGTCGGCGCGCAGATGGATTTCCGGCTGCGGCGTGCGGGCGGCGGCCAGCTCCATCTGGGCGCGCCACGCGGCCTGGTCGACGGGTTCGGTGTTCCAGTACACCGAGCCGTCGGCCTTGATCGACAGGTTGACGGTTTCGGGCTTGACGTCGTTGGGCTGGCTGCTGGCGACCGGCAGGTCGACCTTGACCGCGTGCGTCATCAAGGGTGCGGTGATGATGAAAATGACGAGCAGCACCAGCATTACGTCGATCAGCGGAATCATGTTGATTTCCGCGTTGTCGCCGTCACCGGCGTCGTTCATGAGTCCGCCGAAGGCCATTTAAGCGCTCCTCGCCGCCGTGGGGGCGGAGTAAACCTGCGCGCCGTCTTTCTCGACACGGGTGTTGTTGCGCACGCCGGTGGACATGAAGGCGAAGAGGTCATGCGCGAAGCCGTCCACTTCGGTGAGCATCTGGCGGCGGGCGCGGTTGAAGAAGTTGTACGCGAGCACGGCGGGAATCGCCACGGCGAGCCCCAGCGCGGTCATGATGAGCGCTTCGCCGACCGGGCCGGCCACCTGATCGAGGCTGCCCGAGCCGCTCATGCCGATGTTGACCAGCGCGTGATAGATGCCCCACACCGTGCCGAACAGGCCGACGAAAGGCGCAGACGAGGCGATGGAGGCGAGCATGGTGTGACCGTATTCCAGGCGCGCGGTGTCCTGGTTGATCGCGCGGCGCAGCGCGCGGGTGAGGAACTCGTCTTCCGAGCCCGATTCGATCAGGCGCGAACCGGTTTTGTTGCGGAACTGTTCGGCGGCCTTGAGCCCGTGGTGGGCGAGGTGTGAGAAGGGATCATTCACGCCGTTTTTCTGCAGGTAATCGCCCACGGCGGCGAGATTGGGCGCCTCCCAGAAGTGTGCGAGAAAAGCCTCGGCGTGCTTTTTCATTTTCAGGTTGGCGAGGCTCTTGGAGACGATGAGATACCAGGTGATCACCGACATTGCCAGCAGGATGACGAGCAGGATGTGCGCGAGCGTGTCGGCCTGGGCGATGAAGTGGGCGAAGCCCAGTTGTTGGGCGGCCTGTTGCGTGGATTCCATGAGGCTTAACTCCTGAGGGTGAATTCAATGGGGACGATGACCCATGCCGGAACCGGTTTGCCGGCCTGGCGTGCCGGTTCGAATTTCCAGCTCGATTGCACCGTTTTCACGGCGATTTCGTCCAGGCGTGGATAGCCGCTGCTCGATGCGATTTCCAGCCGGGCCACGCTGCCGTCGGGGTTGACCAGGATATTCAGACGCACCACGCCCTGTTCGCCCAGTCGCTTCGACAATGCCGGGTAGGGCGGCTTGGGATTGTTGAGGTAATCCGCTGCGCGCGGCGGGGTGGGCGGCGGCGGGGGCGCAGGCTTGGGCGCTTCGGCGACAACCGGCGGCGGGGGCGGCGCG
>JAIWOL010000027.1 GCA_020216925.1 Thiobacillus sp.
TGTGTGCTCCTTATGCGGAAATGCCGGCGATCTGCACTTCGGTGTAGTACTGGCGATGGCCCTGGCTCTTGCGATAGTGCTTGCGGCGGCGCATCTTGAAAATCTTGATCTTGTCGCCACGCGCCTGATCCAGCACGGTGGCCTTGACAGTAGCGCCCCGCAACAGCGGCGCCCCCATCTTGATCTCGCCCTCGCCGCCGACCATCAGCACCTGGTCGAAGGTGACTTCGCTGCCCACTTCGGCATCGAGCTTCTCGATTTTCAGTTTGTCGCCGGCGCTCACGCGGTATTGCTTGCCGCCGGTCTTGATGACTGCATACATGGGGGTCTCCAACAATTCGATCCCGGGAAAACGCAGCATTCTATTCATCCGGGCCGGTCGAGTCAATTATTTGACCCGCGCCAAGCTCCGGGCGCACCCGATGCTGTCAAACTCCGCCCCCGGCCTGCTACCATTGTGCCCCTTCGATTCCATAACAAAGTTGCCTGATCGTGTCTCTGGAGCGCCTGCAATCCTTTCTTGCCGACGACATGCGTGCCGTCGATCAGGTCATCCGCGAAAGTCTGTATTCCGACGTCGTCCTGATTCGCCAGGTATCGGAATACATCATCAACAGCGGGGGCAAACGGCTGCGCCCGGCGCTGGTCCTGCTGTCTGCGGGTTGTTTTGCTTACTCCGGCAGGGCGCACCACGAACTTGCCGCCGTCGTCGAGTTCATCCATACCGCCACGCTGCTCCACGATGACGTGGTCGACGAATCCGAGCTCCGGCGCGGTCGTCAGACTGCCAACGCCCTGTTTGGCAACGCCGCCAGTGTACTGGTGGGTGACTTCCTGTACTCACGCGCGTTCCAGATGATGGTGGCGGTCAACGACATGGAGGTGATGCGTATTTTGTCGGACGCAACCAACACCATTGCCGAGGGCGAAGTGCTGCAGCTCCTCAATTGCCATGACCCCGATATCGATGAAGAAAACTATCTGCGTGTCATCCGCTACAAAACCGCCAAGCTCTTCGAGGCGGCCGGCCGCCTGGGCGCGGTGATCGGCGGCGGCAACGAGGCAGAACAGAATGCGCTGGCGCGTTATGGAATGCATCTGGGCACGGCATTTCAGCTCATCGACGACGTGCTCGACTATTCGGGTGACTTTCTCAAAACCGGCAAGAACATCGGCGACGATCTCGCCGAAGGCAAACCCACCCTGCCGCTGCTTTACGCAATGAAACACGGCAATCCAGAACAGGCTGAACGCATACGCGAGGCCATCGAACATGGCGGACTCACTGAATTCCAGAGCGTGCTCTCCGCCATCAAGGACACGAATGCCCTGCAGTACACGCGCGAACAGGCCCAACGGGAAATTCAGGCGGCAAACGAAGTGATTTCGATTCTGCCCGATTCAAATTCCAAATCAGCTTTGCTACAATTAGCGGCTTTCGCGGTTTCGCGCACTTTCTGAACCGCGAGACAATCCCGGTCTTGCCGATTGGCAAAACCAAAGTAAGCGGGTTTGCCCAACCCGTATCTGCCTCGGGGTGTAGCTCAGCCTGGTAGAGTACTGCGTTCGGGACGCAGGAGTCGGAGGTTCGAATCCTCTCACCCCGACCATTCGACGCGTTTCGCTGTCGATGCCATCGAACCGGAATCAATCGAATTCGAGCGTGTAGAACGCATCGAAGCTGCTGCGTTGGCCGGCCTGGGCCTCCAGCCTGACATTCGGCGTGAGCTGATACAGCACTTTCACCACCTGATTCAGGCCGTCGAGGCTTTGTTCATAGGACAGCGTGGCGCGCGACGACAGCCGCTTGCCGACACTGACGATGGCGGTACCGACGTCTTCCGTATTGCCGGCGCGCACATCGAAGCTGTCGATGTGCAGTGTTTCTGCCAGACGCGCCTGAAAGTTCACCGACTCGGCCTGACTGAGCAGCGCACTGGCCGCCACCTGCATCAGTACGAATTCTTGTTGTCCTGCGGAATCCAGGCCGTGTCCCAACACCAGCCAGGACAGTTTTTCGGTGTCCGGCAGAGGCGGATCGGAGTAGAGGGTAACGACGGGACGCTGTACGGTACCGCGCACCTGCACGCCTGCTTTCACCGTCGGGGTTTTGCGGACTGCCAGAACATCCAGTCCGGGATTATCGATCGGGCCATTGAACCGCAGCACGCCGCGCTCGATATCCAGGGTTTGCGCATAGGCTGCATAGCGCCCTTTCTCAACCCGGATCGTACCTTCGCCATGCAGCATCTTGTCCACGGTCAGAATGCGCAGCTTGCCGCCGAGACGCGCGTCCAGCCCCGCACCCCTGAAGAGGAAATCCTCGCCCAGCCCAACCGTGAGATCGAGTGCCAGCGGGTAGCGCTGCCCCGCTCCCGGCTCTGCTCGCGAACGCCCCACCACCACCACGTCGTCCGACAATTCCGGCCGGCTCGACTCCGGCATTTCGAGACGGGCCCGATCCACGAGCAGATCGCCGGTCAGCCGAATCCGGCTGTCGGCGAGGGCCAGTCTGGCCGGCCCGGACACAGTCACGCGGCGGTCGCTGCGTTGCGTTGCGACGAACTTTTCAAAGTTCAGCATCAGCCCCGCGCGCGGGTTGCGCAGCTCGGCTTCACCGGTCAGCAGGATGCGGCCGCCCGCTCCTTTCAGTTCACCTTGCCGCACGCTCACCCGGTCGCCCGCGAGCGCGAGGTCGAGGCTGCCGTCCACGACGCCGATGCCTTGTTCCGGCAAGGCAAAACGCACGTTGTCTGCGCGCAGGTTCCCGCTCAACTCGGGAGTGATGAGGCTGCCACGCGCTTCCAGATTGGCTGCCAGACGCGCGTCGAGCCGCACCCCCACCGGCAGAAACGGACGCAGCACGCGCAGGTCCGGCACCGCGAGGCGGGCCGAACCGCTCAGCGGGGCGGAACGCATCAGCGCGGGTAGTCCCGCTTCGACGGCAATCGGCAGACGCGCGCTCAGTCGAGCCTGTCCCGCATCGCGGGTATCGATGTCCAGGTCGATCAGGGCATGGCTCCCGGACGCACGCAAGCCTGCTTTCAACTGGGTCAGCCCCAGCGCCATGGCGGGGTCGTTCAAGCGCACGTCTCCCCGCACGCGATACAGGCGCGCCACGCCGTTCAATTGCGTCCCCCATTGCAGATTCCAGTCGCCCGAGACGACAAGATCGGTCGTTGTGGGGAGGGGCGGTTCGATCAGGCCCGCCAGCGGCGCCAGCGGCAAATCGGCAATGGCGCCGCGCGAAACCAGCGAGGCGCCGTCGCGCCGCAATTCCGCCAGACTGACGCGACCGCCGGCAAACGTAAATTCCAGCGATGTCACCCGTTGATGCTGGCGTGACAGTTCCAGTGCGGCGGGCGCCAGCAGACGGGCAGGCCAGGAACCGGAAACGTCGGCGCTGCGCAGTTGCCCCTGCCAGGCCGTGGCAGCAGCATCCAGCCCGCCCGAGAGCAGCGCACGCACGCGCGCCACCTCGCTGTCGATATCGAGCGAGAGCGTGTGCGCCTCCCGCCGGCCGGCAAGCGAAGCCTGGGCCCGCGTCAGCTTGCCGCCCGGAAACGCCATGCCTTGGGCATCGAGCTGGCCCGCAAACGTGCCTCGCTCACCAGCCAGCAGCGTCAGTCTTGCCGCCAGGCGATCGACTTCGACTGCGCCCGGCAAATGCAGGCCGCGGGCGTCTGCCTGCGCCTCGACCGACGGCGCATCAGGCTGGCCGAACAACGTGCCGCGGCTCGACAGCCTGCCCGCCAGCCCCAGGTTCAGCCGCGCCAGCGCGGGCGCATCCACCGTCCAGGCCAAACGGTCGCCACTGCGGCCCCAGGCCCCTTGGGCCTGCACACGATTGCCCGCCAGATCCAGGTCGATCAGTGCATCTGCCAGGTGGGCCTGGGCATAGCGTATACGCGCCTCGCCGCCTACCGGACGGCCTTCGAGTTCGCCGGGGGGCAGGGTCAGCCGCGCATTCAGCATGAGTGTGGGCGCCAGCGCGCCGCTCGCCTCGCCGGTCGCATTCAGCCGGCCGCGCGGAAATGCGCCAAAGCGGGCCGGATTGATCCGGCTGGCATCGAAATTCAGCGCAAAGGCCCGGCCGGCATCGAGCATCAGCGACCCGTGTGCCAACAAGCGCCCGGCTTCACCGGCAAAACGCGCTTCGGTGAGCGCCAGCACCCGGTCCGCATGCAGCAGACTGAATTTCCCTTCGCCCCAACGCTCCTTCACGCTTACATCGAGGGTTTGCCGCTCGGCGTCCCCGGACAATCCGAGTTGCACGGCAAGACGCGTTGCCGCCAGATCACGGTGCACGCCAGCCAGATCGAGCCGTTTCCCATCAAGGGCAAGCGAAAAGCGGCCCTCACGCCAGGCCCCCTGGCCGGCCAGATGGCCCGCCTTGCCCAGGTCGACACTCAGATTGCTGAAATCGGCATGCACGGCATCGCCCAGCACCGCGCCACTCAGGGCCGACAAGGGGAGCCGCTGTCGATCCAGACGGCCGGCAGCGCGGTTGAGCAGACTGAAACTGCCGAACAGCCGTTCGCCGGGCCGCCCTTCGAACACGCCGGAAAACGCCACATCCGCAGCCGGCGCGCCGGCTGCAAACAGACGCGGGTCCAGCCCTTCGCCCGCCACCAGCAGATGCGTCAGTCGCACCGCGGCAAACGGTGCGGCCTCGCCACGCATCATCAGGCGTAGCGCGCCACCTGTCGCATTGAGATCGAATCCTGGTGCGAGCAGCGAACCCGCCAGGGTCGCGCGGGCCTGCCAGGCAAGGGGAGAGTTTCGCCGGGCTTCGATTCGGCCAGCCAGACCGAACGGCGCATCCTTGCCAATCTCAAGCGAAGCCGCAAGTTCCGCCCACGGCGCATCGGCGCGCAGTGCCGACAGTCGCCAGCGGTCCCCCCGCCCGTCAAGCGCCGCGCGCACGGATGTCAGCTTCAGGCTTGCCCCGGAAATATCCGTGCGGATGAGCGCACCCAGCTCGAATGCGCGCATCTGCACGTCGAAGGGAAGACGCAGGCTGGCGGGCGGCACAAGCGGCGTGTCGTCGACTTGCGTAGCCGTGATGCGCGCCGCCCGAATCGCCAGCTGATCGATCTCGACCCTGCCGTCGAACAGGCTGGCCGGCTGCCATTGCACACGCACGTCATCGAGGACGACGTTCTGTGTGGCCGTGCGAATCTCGACTCGCTTGAATGCAAACGGGCCGGTCAACCGCCCTTCCCCCCCTTCGAACACAAACCGGTCGGCCGACAGCGCCGCCGCCGCACGCGTCAGCGTCAGCAAGCCAGACTGCGTGGCAACCAGGTAGGCGCCCAGCGCGAATACGCCGCCGCACAGCGCCAGCAGCGCAAGCGCCCAGCGAAGTCCGCGCTTCAAAACGACACCCCAAGCGAAAAATGCAGGCGGAATTTGCCGCTGTCTTCCCCGTAGGCAAGGTCCAGATTCACCGGCCCCACCGGCGAGCGGTAGCGCGCCCCGACGCCATAGCCGAACACGGGTGACAGGTTGTCGAGCGCATCCGCCGCGTCACCCGCGTCCAGGAACAGCGCCAAGCCCCAATCCCGATTGAAGAAGTGGTTGTATTCGACACTCCCCGTGGCAAGGTAACGCACCGACGCAACGGCACCATTCAG
The DNA here is from genome assembly GCA_020216925.1 of Thiobacillus sp. Classification (GTDB taxonomy): domain Bacteria; phylum Pseudomonadota; class Gammaproteobacteria; order Burkholderiales; family Thiobacillaceae; genus Thiobacillus. The sequence goes on from JAIWOL010000027.1 coordinate 5,637, forward strand.
CGTGCGCCCGAGGCTTTGATAGGCGTAGCCGCGCACCGAATTGTCGCCGCCCGCGCGAAACAGGAAATCGGTGGGAATCCCATCGCGGGTATCCGCCAGTACCGCGCCGGCCTCGCCGCGCAACACCAGCCGGTCGCCGCGTCCCAGCCGGACGTAGTGCGTGTGCCGGCCATACAGGCGCAGGAAACTGGTGTCGGACAGCAGCGCCTGCGCTGCGCCGCCCGCCTGCACCGTCGAGACATAGCCTTCGAACGGATAAAAAGCACGGCCAGTCGCGCGTTTCGTCCACGCATAGTTGGCCGTCAGCGCCTGGTTGCGCACGTTGAGCGCATTGCCGATCTGCTGCATCTCGGTCTGGTACTGCAGGCTCAGCGTGCTCTCGATCTGGCCGCGCGCGCGGCTGCGTTTGGCCGCCAGCAGACTGGAACGCGTTTCCTGGCCTTCGATGTCCTCACGCTTGAGCTGCAAGCCCAGACTGTGCGCATAGCCCTTGCTGTCGCGTGGCCAGGCCAGTTCCCCGGCAGCGCGCTGGCTGCGCGCCTCGATCCGGCCATCGAGCTTCAACCGCAGCCCGCGGCCGGCAATATTGCGCGACAGCCATTCGGCCTGCACGCGCGCGCCGGTATCGGTGCTGAAGCCCGCGCCCAGGCTCAGGAGTTTTTCCGGTCTTTCCGTCACATCGACGCGAACCGGCGCCGCGCCGGCCGTTGCCGGGTCGGGGTCCACCCGCACAAACGCCTGGCTGTAGTAGCCGCTCGATTCAAGGGCCATCTGGTAATCCAGCAGATCCTGCTGGTTGACGGGCTGGCCGGGTCTTGCCGGATTCAGGTTGCGCGCTACCGAAACGGGATAGCGCTGGTTGCCGGAAATGACTGGCTCGCCATAGAAAAAAGCGGGGCCGCTGTCCACCGATACGGCGAGATCGGCTGTCTGCGCGGAGGGGTCGATGCGCGCTTCGCTGGCCGTGATGCGCGCCGCGAGATACTGCCCGGAAAGCAGCGGCGCCAGCACACCCGCCTTGGCCGCATCCCAGTCTGCCTGACGGAAAGGCATGCCCCGCTTGAGGGAAAAGTCGCGTTCCATGCGCGCGCGCAACCGGCTTTTGTCCGGGTCGGTGTGCAGCGCGCCGGCAAAGCGAACGGCGACCGAACGCACTTCGGTTCGCGGGCCGGGCGTGACCCGGTAGTGCAATATGTCTCCGCGCAGCGTGCTGCTGATGACAGGCGAAAAATATCCTTCGGTGGCCAGAAGCATCCGCGCCGTTTCGTCGCTCTGCCTTTGCAGGCGCAACAACTCTTCCGGCCCGGGCGATTCGCCCTGCCTTGCCGCACGCGCGGCTTCGAGATGCTGTTGCAGCAGAGGTTTCAGCGCCTCCGTCGCATCGATGACGACCTCGAACGCGCGCGCCGGCGCTGCAAGCCACGCAGCGCAGCAGCACAGGCACATCAGGAAACGGCGGACTGACAAGGCGGAAGCGGCAGAATGGGGTCGAGGCATTCTAGGCCCAGGCTTCGCCGCGGCCAAACGATTGCAGCCGCCATGCCGGTTTATACCCATCCGGGCTCGCACAACAAGCTCAACCATGCGGCGCGAAGCCAGGATGCGGCAAGGCCGCAAAACGACTGTGCGCATCCGGCGCAGACGCCAAGCACTGCCGGACGGGAACCCGGGGGCGAGGCTGTCCGGAAAAGTCAGGCGCGCCTCAGCCTTTCTCGAACCGGAACACGCCGCCCACCGCGTCAACCCGGATCGTGTCCTTGGCGGCAAAGCGCCCGGACAGAATTTCGCGCGCCAGCGGATTTTCCAGCTCGCTCTGGATCGCGCGTTTCAGCGGCCGCGCGCCGTAAATCGGGTCGAAGCCGGCCTTGGCGATTTCGGCCAGCGCGGCGTCGCCGATTTCCAGCTTCATCTCGCGTTCGGCGAGCCGCTTTTCCAGGCCCTTGAGCTGGATCCTGGCGATGCGCGCAATATGCTCCTCGGCGAGCGCGTGGAATACGACGACCTCGTCGATCCGGTTGATGAATTCAGGGCGGAAATAGCTCTTGACTTCACCCAGCACGGCGAGCTTGATGACCTGGTAATCGTCGCCGCTCATCTGCTGGATCATCTGGCTGCCAAGGTTGGACGTCATCACGATCACGGTGTTGCGGAAGTCGACGGTGCGCCCCTGGCCGTCGGTGAGCCGTCCGTCGTCCAGCACTTGCAAGAGCACGTTGAACACGTCCGGGTGCGCCTTTTCCACCTCGTCCATCAGGATCACGGAATAGGGCTTGCGGCGCACCGCTTCGGTGAGGTACCCGCCTTCCTCGTAACCGACGTAACCGGGCGGCGCGCCGATCAAGCGCGCGACCGAGTGTTTTTCCATGAATTCGCTCATGTCGATGCGCACCATGTGGTCGGCGGAATCAAAGAGGAATTCGGCCAGGGTTTTGCACAGCTCGGTCTTGCCTACGCCGGTGGGGCCAAGGAAGAGGAAGGAACCGAGCGGACGGTTCGGATCGCTCAAGCCCGCGCGCGAACGCCGGATGGCGTCGGATACCACACGCACGGCTTCGTCCTGGCCAACCACGCGGTCGTGCAGTTTGTCTTCCATGCTGAGCAGTTTTTCGCGCTCGCCCTGCATCATCCTGGACACGGGAATGCCGGTCGCGCGCGACACGACTTCGGCGATTTCCTCGGCGCCGACTTCGGTGCGCAGGAGCTTGAACGCCGGTTTGCCGTCCGACGCCTCGGCGTGTTTCAGCTGCGCTTCGAGTTGCGGCAGCTTGCCGTACTGAATCTCGGCAAGTTTGTCGTACTGGCCCCGGCGTTGCAGTTCGACCATCTCGCCGCGCAAGCGGTCGATTTCTTCCTTGATGTGCGCGCTGCCCTGCACCTGCGCTTTTTCGGCCTTCCAGACTTCTTCGAGGTCGGCGTATTCGCGCTCCAGCTTGGCGATTTCCTCTTCCAGCAGCGTCAGGCGTTTTTTCGAGGCCTCGTCGGTTTCCTTCTTCACCGCTTCGCGCTCGATCTTCAACTGGATGATGCGGCGATCGAGCTTGTCCATCGCTTCGGGTTTGGAATCGATCTCCATCTTGATGCGCGCGGCGGCCTCGTCGATCAGGTCGATCGCCTTGTCCGGCAGGAAACGGTCGGTGATGTAGCGGTGGGAAAGCTCAGCCGCAGCGACGATGGCCGGATCGGTGATGTCGACGCCGTGATGAAGTTCGTATTTTTCCTGAAGCCCGCGCAGGATGGCGATGGTCGATTCGACGGAGGGCTCCTCGACCATCACCTTCTGGAAACGGCGTTCGAGCGCGGCGTCCTTTTCGATGTATTTGCGGTATTCGTCGAGCGTGGTTGCGCCGATGAGATGCAGTTCGCCGCGCGCCAGCGCGGGTTTGAGCATGTTGCCGGCGTCGATCGCGCCTTCGGCCTTGCCCGCGCCGACCAGCGTGTGGATTTCGTCGAGAAAGACAATCGTGCGACCGGCGTCCTGCGCCAGTTCCTTGAGTACAGCTTTGAGACGCTCTTCGAACTCGCCACGGTATTTGGCGCCGGCCAGCAGCGCAGCGAGATCGAGCACGCGCACGGTCTTGCCCCTGAGCGTCTCCGGCACTTCGTCGTTGACGATGCGCTGCGCCAGGCCTTCGACGATGGCAGTCTTGCCGACACCCGGCTCGCCGATCAGCACCGGGTTGTTCTTGGTGCGGCGTTGCAGAATCTGGATCGCACGGCGGATTTCGTCGTCGCGGCCGATCACCGGGTCGAGCTTGCCTTCGCGCGCGCGCGCGGTGAGGTCGAGCGTGTATTTCTTCAGGGCTTCGCGCTGACCCTCGGCGTCCTGCGACGCCACGCCTTCGCCGCCGCGAATGTCGTTGACGGCAGTCTCCAGCGCCTTGCGGCTGGCTCCGTTGTCGCGCAGCAGGCGGCCAGCCTCGCCCTTGTCGTCCACCGCCGCCAGCAGAAAGAGCTCGCTGGCGATGTAGGCATCGCCGCGCTTGCTGGCTTCCTTGTCGGTAAGGTTGAAGAGATTGACGAGTTCCTTGGACGGCTGGATTTCGCCGCCCGCGCCTTCCACCTTGGGCAGGCGGTTCATTGCGGCTTGCAGGGCGGACACCAGCGCCGGCAGACGCACGCCGGCCTTCTGCAGGATGGGTCTGGCCGAACCGCCCTCCTGATTGATCAGTGCGGCCAGCAGATGCACCGGCTCGATGAACGGATTGTCATTGCCGAGCGCAAGACTCTGTGCATCCTGGATGGCAGTCTGGAACGGTGTGGTGAGTTTGTCGAAACGCATGGCGGTCCTCTTGCATGGGTTATATTCAATGCCACTCAAGTTAAGGCGTCTTAGCCGATTTCAACCCGTCCGGCCCGAAATAAACCCGTCATGTCCGATTTGCTGCTGTCTTCTGTGGAAACCGATGTGGCGCGCGCGCTGGCGGAGGACGTCGGAAGCGGCGACCTCACCGCCCGGCTCGTCCCGCCTGAACAGACTGCCCGTGCCCGCGTCCTTGCCCGCGAGGCAGCGGTGGTTGCGGGCCGGCCCTGGTTCGACGCCTGTTTTCGCGCGCTGGACCCGGCCTGCCGTGTGGACTGGCAGGTGAACGAGGGCGAAGCGGTCGCGCCGGATACGCTGCTGGTCGAAATCCGCGGCAAGGCCCGCGCCCTGCTCACCGCCGAACGGTGCGCGCTGAATTTCCTGCAAACCCTGTCCGCCGTGGCGACGGCAACCCGCCCCTACGTGGATGCGGTGCGCGGCACCCATGCCGTCATCCTCGACACCCGCAAGACACTGCCGGGATTGCGGCTGGCCGAAAAATACGCGGTGCGCGTCGGCGGCGGACAGAACCAGCGCATCGGCCTCTACGACGGCATCCTCATCAAGGAAAACCATATCGCCGCCGCCGGCGGTATCGCGCCGGTGCTGGCGGCGGCGTTCGCGCTGGCGGGCAACGACCACCCCGTGCAGATCGAGGTGGAAACCCTGGACCAACTCCACGCCGCGCTCGCCTCGGGGGCAAAGCTGATCCTGCTCGACAACTTCAGTCTCAACGACATGCGCCAGGCGGTGCAGATCAACCACGGCCGCGCCCTGCTCGAAGCCTCGGGCAACGTCACGCTCGATACGGTACGCGCCGTGGCCGAAACCGGAGTCGACCGCATCTCCATCGGCGGGCTGACCAAGCACATCCGCGCGGTCGATCTGTCGATGCGCTTCGCCGCCGATGTCTGAGGCGTTCGCCATCGTTCGGGCCGACTACGCCGATCCAGCGCACGCGGCGGCGCTGGTCGATCTGCTCGATCACTACGCCCGGGATCCGGCGGGAGGCGGCGCCCCGCTATCGGATTTTGCACGCGAGAATCTCGTCGCCGCGCTGGCCAGCCGGCCCTTTGCGTTCAGCGTGCTGGCCTTCGCCGGCGGCGAGGCGGTCGGCCTCGTCAACGCCATCGAGGGATTTTCCACCTTCGCCTGCGCCCCGCTCGTCAATATCCACGATGTGGTGGTGCGCAAGACGCATCGTGGACGCGGCATCGCCGCGCGCCTGCTCGCCAAGGTCGAGGCGATCGCCCGCGAACGCGGCGCCTGCAAGCTCACGCTCGAAGTGCTGTCGGAAAATCACGCCGCACGCGGCCTGTACGCCAAACTCGGTTTCGACGGCTACCGCCTCGACCCGGCGATGGGTGAGGCGATGTTCATGCAAAAATGGCTGGACTGACGCCTGCCGCCCGGCTATCTGCCGGACCGGGACCGGTTTTCAGGGTTCAGGCCAGCCAGACCGCCGCAGCCATGCGCCCGGTGATGCCGTCGCGGCGATAAGAAAAGAAGGTTTCGGATTCCGAGTAAGTACAACGTCCGCCGCCATGGATCGCCTGCACGCCGGCACGGTTCAGGCGAATGCGCGCAAGCGCGTAGATGTCCGCCAGCCACTTGCCCGCTGCGCCCTGTGGCACGAAGGCAGCGCCGGTTTCGGGATGCCGCGCAACAAAGGCCGCCCGCACGTCGTCGCCAACCTCGAAGGCGCGCGGGCCGATGGCGGCCCCCATCCAGACCAGAATTTCGCCTGGCGGCACGTCCATCGCGGCCACGGCGGCTTCGAGCACGCCCGCCGCCAGACCGCGCCAGCCGGCGTGGGCGGCGGCAACCACGCTGCCGGATCGGTCGCAAAACAGCACCGGCAGACAGTCGGCGGTGAGCACGGCGCAGACGCGTCCGCAGGCGCGGCTGAAACAGGCATCGGCTTGCAACCCGGACGCTGCCCCTGCCTCGACCACATGCGTCCCATGCACCTGTTTGAGCCAGGCCGGCTCTTCCGGCAGCCACGCGCGCAGCCGCGCACGATTGGCGGCGACGTGGGCCGGATCATCGTGCACATGGTCGCCCAGGTTCAGGCTCGCCCACGGGGCTGCGCTCACGCCGCCGATGCGCGTGGTCATCAGGCTGCGCACCCCGGGCGGGGCAGGCCAGTCAGGGGTGATGATCGTCATTTGATCCAGTCGGTGTTGTCGCGCAAAGCCCGCAGCAGCGAGGCAAAATCGGCCGGCAGCGGGCATTCCCATTGCCGGTAGTCCTGCGTATGCGGGTGGATCAGGCCCAGTCGTTCGGCGTGCAGCGCCTGGCGCGGGAAGGGAAGCTTGAGGTAGCCGCGACGGCTTGCGCTGTAGACCTGCTCCCCCACCAGCGGATGGCCGATGTGCTGCATGTGCACGCGAATCTGATGGGTGCGACCGGTTTCCAGCTTGCAGCGCAGCAAGGTCACGCCGCCCGGAAAGCGCTCGACCGGTTCGTAATGCGTCACCGCAGGTTTGCCCAGCGGATGCACGCTGCGCTTGGTACGGTTGTGCGGATCGCGCGCCAGTGCCGCGTCCACGGTGCCGGCCCGGTCAACCTCGCCGTAGACCAGGGCAAGGTATTCGCGCTTGACCGTGCGCGCCTGCAACTGCCGCACCAGATCGGTATGCGCCTTGAGCGTTTTCGCCACTACCAGCAGACCCGAGGTGTCCTTGTCCAGGCGATGCACAATGCCCGCGCGCGGCAACTCGGCCACCTGCGGCGCGCGATGCAGCAGCGCATTCAGCAAGGTACCGCGCGGGTTGCCGCTGCCGGGATGCACCACCAGCCCCACCGGTTTGTCGATCACCAGAAGCATCGGATCCTCGAACACCACTTTGAGCGGAATCGCTTCCGGCGCATCCGGTGTGGCATCGGGATCGGGCTCGACAGCCACCCGCACCGACTCGCCGCCGATGACTTTCATCTTGGTCGTGCCCCACGCCTCGTCCACCGAAATCTTGCGCGCACGGATCCAGTTCTGGATGCGGTTGCGCGAATACTCGGGCAGAAGCGCCGCCAGCGCCTGATCGAGCCGCTGGCCACCGTGGGCATCGGGAATCACCAGCTCGCGGACGGTGTCATCCGCATTTCCCTTATAATCGGCCGACGATTTTTCGGTGTCTTTTGCCATGTTCAATCAAGGTTTTTCCGGTTTGTCCGCCCTGCGCCGCATGCTGGGTTCCGCAAGTCTTGCCGCCGTTCTGGCGCTGGGCGGGTGTGGCCTGCTCCCCGAACTAAAGGATGAAACCGCAGGCTGGTCGGCGCAAAAACTCTATGCCGAAGCCAAGGACAACCTCAACAGCGGCAACTACGAACGGGCCGTCAAGCTGTTCGAAACCCTGGAATCGCGCTACCCCTTTGGTCGCTACGCACAGCAGGCGCAGCTCGAAATCGCCTACGCCTACTACAAGGACAACGAGCCGATTTCCGCCATTGCCGCCTGCGACCGTTTCATCAAGCTGCACCCCAATCATCCTAACGTCGATTACGCCTACTATCTGAAGGGCCTGGCGAATTTTAACGACGACCTGGGCCTGCTCGGCAATCTGGTCGATCAGGACATGAGCGAACGCGATCCCAAGGCCGCCCGCGAGGCCTTTCTGGCGTTCAAGGAACTGGTCACCCGTTTTCCCGACAGCAAGTACACGCCCGACGCGACCGCCCGCATGAAATATCTGGTGAACGCCCTGGCCAGCAACGAAGTGCACGTGGCCAAGTACTACCTCAAGCGCGAAGCCTGGGTGGCTGCCGCCAACCGCGCCAAGGAAGTGCTGAAAACCTACCCCGAAGCCCCGGCGCTGGAAGAGGCGCTGGCCATCATGGTGGTGTCGTACGACAAGCTGAAGCTGACCGACCTGCGCGACGACGCCCAGCGCGTGCTCGCGCTCAACTTCCCCAACAGCAAATACGCCAAGGGCGTCTCCACCGAGGGCAAGGCCTGGTACCGGTTCTGGTAAATCGGCAAGCGCAGAAGCAGGCCCCAGGCTCTAACTTCAGATCGCTGCTTCGCCCGATTCACCCGTGCGGATGCGCACGACCTGTTCCATGTTGCTGACAAAGATCTTGCCGTCGCCGATCTTGCCGGTGCGGGCGGCGGCGATGATGGCTTCCATGGCGCGATCGAGAAGCGTGTCGGCAATCACGAGTTCGATCTTGATCTTGGGCAGGAAATCGACGACGTATTCAGCGCCGCGGTAGAGTTCGGTGTGGCCCTTCTGGCGGCCAAAACCCTTGACCTCGGTGACGGTGAGGCCGGTCACGCCGATTTCCGACAGGGCTTCGCGCACTTCGTCAAGCTTGAAAGGCTTGATGATGGCTTCGATTTTTTTCATGGCAGGTCTCCTTCGGGACGGTATTTGTTGGTGATGGGATAGCGGCGGTCCTTGCCGAAATTGCGCGGGGTGATGCGCGGGCCGGGCGCGGCCTGGCGACGCTTGTATTCGGCAAGGTCGACCAGGCGGATGACGCGTTTCACCGTGGCCGCATCGTACCCCAGGGCGACGATGTCGCGCGCGGCGAGGTCGCGCTCGACGTAGGCTTCGAGGATGGCGTCGAGAATTTCATACGGCGGCAGACTGTCCTGATCGGTCTGGTCGGGACGCAGTTCAGCCGAGGGCGCACGGTCGATAATGCGCTGCGGAATCACCGCCGATACGCTGTTGCGGTAGCGCGATAGGCGGTACACCCGCATCTTGGGCACGTCCTTCAGCACGGCGAAGCCCCCCGCCATGTCGCCATAGAGCGTGGCATAGCCGGTGCCCATCTCGCTCTTGTTGCCGGTTGTGAGCACCAGCGTGCCGAATTTGTTCGACAGCGCCATGAGGAGCGTGCCGCGGGTGCGCGCCTGGAGGTTTTCCTCGGTGGTATCGGCGGCCAGTCCGGCGAACTCGCCCGCAAGCTGCGCGGTAAAGGCCTCGACCATGGGCTTGATCGCGATCTCGGAATATTTCACGCCCAGCCGCTTCACCATGTCGCGCGAATCGTCCACGCTGATGCCGGCGGTGTAGTCGGACGGCATCATCACGGCGTGCACCTTGCCGGCTCCCAGCGCATCCACGGCAATCGCCAGCGTGAGCGCGGAATCGATGCCGCCGGACAGCCCCAGATGCACGCCGCTGAAACCGTTCTTGCCGACGTAATCGCGCACGGCCAGCACCAGCGCGTCGTAAACGGCCGCGTCCTCGGCGGGCAGAATGTGCCGGGGGCCGCTGGCGGTGTCGGCGTCGAGTTCGAGCATGAACACGCCCTCGCGCCAGGCCGGGCACTGGACGACGATCTCACCGTTGGCGTCGATCACGAAGGACGCGCCGTCGAACACCAGTTCGTCCTGTCCGCCGACCAGGTTGCCGTAGACGATGGGCAGCGGCGCTTCGATCTGGCGCGCGCGCGCAACCGACACCCGCTCGCGTTCCTTGTTCAGATGATAAGGCGAGGCATTGGGCACCAGCAGCCAGTCGGCGCCGGCCTCCATCGCCCGTTTTGCCGGGCCGGGTTCCCAGATGTCGCCGCAGATGTTGAGGCCGAAATTGAGCCCGCAGCAGGCGAACACGCAGGGTGCGCTGCCGCTGTCGAACACGCGGCGTTCGTCGAACACCGAGTGATTCGGCAAATGATGCTTGCGGTAAACCGTTTCCACCCGCCCGCCGCGCACCAGCGCCGCCGCGTTGAAGAGCCCATCGCTGCCGCGTTCGGGATAGCCGACAACCAGCGCAAGCCCGGGCGGAGCTTCGTGCGCAAGGCGCTGTAGCGCCGCCGCGCAGGCCGCACAGAAATCCTGCCGCAGCACCAGGTCTTCCGCCGGGTAGCCGCAGATCGACATTTCCGGCGTGAGCAGCAGCGCCGCGCCGGCCGCGTGCGCCTCGCGCGCGGCGGCCAGCAGGCGGTCGGTGTTGCCGGCAATATCGCCGACGGTGAGGTTGAGTTGCGCGAGGGCGAGTTTCATTTCAGCTGCGGCCACCGCCAAGGCTGGGACGCCGATGCCGGTGACGAACGATCAATGCGGAACCGGTATCAAGCTTGCGATAAACCAGCGTGCAGGGAAACACCAGTAGCGGAAACGACCTGCGTCCGCGCGCCAGCGGCATACCCAGATCGGCATGGTCAAGCAGCAGTTGTGCAGCAAGTTCCACTTAAGGTACATAACGCGCCTAGCGCGCGCCCATCGCCAGCTGCACCGCCTCGCCCAGCTGCGCCGGGCTCTGCGCCACCACCACGCCTGCGGCTTCCAGCGCACGGATTTTCGCGTCCGCCGTGCCGCTGCCGCCGGCGATGATGGCGCCGGCGTGGCCCATGCGCTTGCCTTTCGGGGCGGTCCGGCCGGCGATGTAGGCGGCGACGGGCTTCTGCATGTTGGAGCGGATGAACTCGGCCGCTTCTTCTTCGCGCGTGCCGCCGATTTCACCAACCATGATGACTGCTTCGGTCTGCGGATCGGCCTCGAACAGTTTCAGGCAGTCGATGAAATCCAGCCCCTTGATCGGATCGCCGCCGATGCCCACGCAGGTGGACTGGCCGAGACCCAGTTGCGTGGTCTGGTGCACGGCTTCGTAGGTGAGCGTGCCGGAGCGCGAGACGATGCCGATCCTGCCCTTCTGATGGATGCGGCCGGGCATGATGCCGATCTTGCATTCGCCGGAAGTGATGAGGCCGGGGCAGTTGGGGCCGATGAGCTTCGCCCCGTTGGCGGAAAGGGCGGCTTTCACGTTCAGCGCTGTTTTAACCTGAAGCATGTCGAGCACCGGAATGCCTTCGGTGATGCAGACGATGACCTCGATGCCGGCATCCGCCGCTTCAAGGATGGAGTCGGCGGCGAAGGCAGCCGGCACGTAGATCATGGTGGCCTGCGCGCCGGTGGCGCGCACGGCGTCGCGCACGGTGTTGAAGACCGGCAGGTCGAGATGCGTCTGGCCGCCCTTGCCGGGCGTCACGCCGCCGACCATGCGCGTGCCGTAGGCGATGGCCTGTTCGGAATGGAACGTGCCCTGCTTGCCGGTGAAGCCCTGGCAGATGACGCGGGTGCTTTGATTGATGAGGATGCTCATTGGGCAGCCTCGAAGTTGACAGTACTAAATGACAATTTTTTTCTCCATGCCCCAACCATCCATGCCAGCTTCGACACCCTTGAACTCATTTCCTGTACGAAAACGAAACAAGATACGACCTGGCCACTCGCCTTCAGTCTCAACCCTGTAGCTCAAAATAAGCCCACCGAAAAAAGATGGTTTTGCTCGCGCTTTATGGAAATAAATTTCTCCGCCAACCAGTTGTTCAGCCGTGTCGGGTGAGATTTTCCACCAGCCGCTTTCCCATTCGTGATTTTCCTTATCGAGCATTTTCATATGCCCAAGATGCTCAATAAGATGTAAACGTGGCTTCATAGGTGCTATCTCTAAACGGCATGTTCCACCGCCAGCTCCGCCGCATGCGTCAGGCTATCCGCCGCGAGAATCGCCAGTCCCGACTGCGCCAGCAGCGCGCGACCTTCGTCGGCGTTGGTGCCTTCGAGGCGCACCACCACCGGCACCTGCACCCCCACCTCCTTCACTGCCTGGATGATGCCCTCGGCGATGACGTCGCAGCGCACGATGCCGCCGAAAATGTTGATCAGCACCGCGCGCACGTTGGGGTCGAGCAGGATGATCTTGAAACCCTGCGCCACGGTTTCAGGCGTGGCGCCGCCGCCGACATCCAGAAAATTGGCCGGCATGCCGCCCTTCAGCTGGATCAGATCCATGGTCGCCATCGCCAGACCCGCGCCGTTGACCATGCAGCCGATGTTGCCGGCAAGCGCCACGTAGTTCACGTTGGCGGCGTGCGCGACAGCTTCCTTGGCGTCGATCTGGCGCATGTCCATCAGCCCGGCCAGGGCCCTGCGGCGGGTCAGCGCGTTGTCGTCCACGCTCATCTTGCAATCGAGCGGCAGCACGCGGTTATCCGCCGTGACGACGAGCGGGTTGATTTCGAGCAGGCTCAAGTCGTTGGCGATGAACACTTGATACAGCGCGGGCAGGAGCTTGCAGAAATCCCTGTAGGCCTCGCCGTCGAGTTGCAGCGCAAAGGCCAGCGCGCGGCACTGATAATCGGCAACGCCCAGCAGCGGGTCGCACCATTCCTTCAGCAACTTGTCCGGCGTGGCATGGGCCACTTCCTCGATCTCCATGCCGCCGGCGGCAGAGGCAACGATGGCGACGCGCTCGGTCTCGCGATCGACGAGAAAGGAAAGATACAGTTCGCGCGCGATGGCGAGCGTTTCCTCCACCAATACCTGGTTTACCGGCTGCCCGTCTGGAGCGTTCTGGCTGGTGACGAGATTTTTTCCCAGCAGCAACTCGGCAACGGCGTAGACCTCGTCGACGGCAGTCACGACCTTGACGCCGCCAGCCTTGCCACGTCCACCGGCGTGGATTTGCGCCTTCACCACCCAAGCGTGGCCCCCGAGCGCCCGGGCAGCCGCCGCGGCCGCATGCGCGCTGTCTGCCGCCTCGCCGCGCGGCGTGTTAATGTTGGCCGCGCGCAGGATCTGCTTGGCCTGGTATTCGTGCAGATTCATTCTTGATAGCGATGGGAACTCGTTGAAACGTGCATTTTGAAGCAAAGCCCCATCTGGCGAAAGCCGCCGGCGCAAATCAGCAGCGCGCCGCCCCGCCCGCCGGAGAAACCGTGGTGCGCGTCGTCACCCGCATCGCCGACCTCGACGCGGGCGCGTGGGACGCCCTGGCCGGCGAATCGCCGTTCGTGCGCCACGCATTTCTGCATGCACTCGAAACGACCGGCTGCGTCGGCGCGCACATCGGCTGGGAGCCCGTTCACCTGGCGCTGTTCCGCGACGGCCGGCTTGCCGCCGCGATGCCGCTCTACGTCAAGCACCATTCCTGGGGCGAGTTCGTGTTCGACTGGGCGTGGGCCGACGCCTATCGTCGCCACGGCATGAACTACTATCCCAAGCTCGTGTGCTGCGCGCCCTTCTCGCCCGTGCCCGGCCCGCGCCTGCTCGCCACGAACGATGCCGACCGTGCGACGCTGATCCAGGCCGCGCTCAAGCTCACGCACGACACCGGCTGCTCGTCCTTCCATCTCCTGTTCCCCACCGCGCCGGACCATGCGGCACTGGCCTCGACCGACCTGCTCCACCGCAGCGGCTTCCAGTTCCACTGGCATAACGCGGGCTACGCCCGCTTCGACGATTTCCTGGCCGCGCTCAACCACGACAAGCGCAAGAAAATCCGCCAGGAACGCAGGAAGCTGGCGAACCTCGGCGTCACGTTCCGCTGGGTCGAAGGCCGCGAGAGCACCGACGCCGACTGGATCCACTTCTGGCGCTGCTACGCCGACACCTACGCCCGCCACCGCAGCGACCCGCATCTCAACCGCGCGTTTTTCATGGCGTTGCGCGAAACCATGCCGGAAAACCTGCTGCTCGTCGTTGCCGACCGCGACGGCGCACCCGTGGCCTGTTCGTTCTGCATGAAGGACAGTAAACGCCTGTACGGCCGCCACTGGGGCACGCTGGAATACCTGCCCGGCCTGCATTTCGAAACCTGTTACCAGCAAGGCATCGAATACGCCATCGGCCACGGCCTGCAAGTCTTCGAAGGCGGCGCGCAGGGTGAACACAAGCTCGCGCGCGGGCTCGTGCCAACAGCCACGCATTCCTGGCACTGGCTGGAACACGCCGGTTTCCGCGAGGCCGTCGACCGTTTTCTGGAACGCGAAACCGAGGCTGTGAGCCACTACGTAAACGAGCTGGCGGGGCCGTTTCGCAGCAACCGGGATTAGCAGGCTGTTGAAATTCGCCGCTCCCCACCCGCCGTGCGTGCCGACGTGAGAAAATAGCGCCAACGGTCGAAGACCAGCGAAGACCATGCGCGGAGCCGACCTCACCCAGGCAGCCCTGTTCAGTTACCGGACCCTGGAGGAGCGCATCCCGCAGGGACA
>JAIWOL010000150.1 GCA_020216925.1 Thiobacillus sp.
GTGCTTCGTTTCCAACGATGGCCTCCTTGCGAACAAGGGGGGTCAATTCCTCGTGTCGCCAGGGGGTCAATTTACGGTGTCGCCTGACAGGGGGTACATGCACGCCGAACCCCGGCCTTGTTTTACGCCTGCGCTTTTGCGCGAATTACAGTCCTGGGGAAATAGCTTGGTTGCCCGGATCGATGACCCGGATGCCATCGATGCCAAGTATTTCGTTGTCGCATCCAAAATTGCCGATACCTTCAGTCTCGGGGGCGACCTGAATCTCTTCATGCAACATATCCAGGCACGGGATCGCGAGAGTCTCTACCACTATGCAGTTTCCTGCGTGGAATGTTCCTATGCGGTACACAGCCATCTCAATCGCCCTAACGTCACCAGTATTGCCCTGGTGCAGGGACAGGCGCTAGGGGGGGGCTTCGAAAGTGCGCTGGCCGCGAATGTGCTAGTGGCCGAGCGGGGCACTAAAATGGGTTTGCCGGAAATCCTGTTTAATCTTTTTCCCGGCATGGGCGCGATGACCTTCCTTGGCCGCAAGGTGGGGCATCACCTTGCTGAAAAAATCATTCGCAGTGGCAAGTTGTATCTGGCTGAAGAGCTGTACGAGATGGGTGTGGTCGATGTGCTCGCTGAGCCTGGCGAAGGTGAAGCAGCCGTCTACGATTATGTGCGGCGGGAGGAAAAATCCCGTAATGGCCTGCTGGCCTTGCGTGCTGCGCGGGAAATCAGTCAGCCTGCTTCCTATGAGGAGCTGATCCGGATTACGGAAATCTGGGTTGATGCTGCGCTGCGACTGGATGCGCGCGATTTGCGGATGATGGCGCGTCTGATTAACCGGCAGACTGGTCGAGCGGATGCTGTTTCGGCAGACGACTCACACGCGCTCAGCGCGTAGCCTGCCGGCCTGGTAGGCTGCGAGTGCCAGCTGCGCTTCTTCGGTCGCAGCGGTGACGGTTTCGAGGTGGGCGCGCGCCAGCGGTTCGGCGAGTTCATACGGCTTGATGCGTTCGGCTTCTGCGCAGTATTCGGCCAGACGGTATGCGCCCACATCACTGGCCCCGCCTTTGAGCATGTGCAACTGGTCATACCACTGGCTGTAATCCTGGGTCTGCAGCGCGCGGCCCGCGTCACGCAATGAACGGGCGCTGTCTGCGCCGAAGCTGGCAAGCAGATCGTCGACAAAAGCCGGCCCGACCAACTGGGCCAGTTCATCCAGAACACTTTCGTCCAGAACGCGGGCATCGCTCGACCGGTGTGTGCCAACGGTTTGCGGGAGAGCTTGCGGAGCCGGCTTGGCCAGCTGGCCGACGATGTCGATCAACTCGCGGCTGTTGATGGGCTTGGTGAGGAAGGTGTCGGCGCCTGCTTCCTTGCATTGCGCATGCGCTTCTGGGCGTGCGTCAGCGGTGAGCATGATGATGGGCAGATGCCCCTTTTCCAGGAAGCGCCATCGCTGCACGACTTCGGGACCGGACAGCTGCGGCATGTGCATGTCGATGATCGCAAGATCGTAGGCGGTATCGTCGGAATCGAGCATGGCCAGAGCTTCTTCGCCGTCGTGCGCGAGGAAGGTCTGGTGCCCGGCATTTTCGAGCACGCCACGAATCACGCGCTGATTGACGGGGTTGTCTTCCGCCACAAGAATGCGCAGCTTGCCGGTTGCAGAGGACTGCGCTTTGAACCGGCTGCCCAGCGAGACAACGTTGTCCGGCATCTCGAGGCTGGTCGCGGCGTGGATGGCGTTGAAAAGCAGCGTGGGGTTGACCGGCGTGCGCAGCACCGAGGCAAAGCCATCGCGCACACGCTCGTAGTCTCGCGCGGGCGGGGCGCTGGCGTCAGATTCGATGAGAATGACGGGCAGCGCGGCAAGTTCCGGGGCGTCGCGCAGCAGGCGCAGGAAGACAGCCGGGTCGCCCGGCAGGCTCGACCGTTCGACCACCACTGCGACCATGGGCGAACCGGCCCCGGCCACGGCGGCGAGTTCAGCCGCAAGCCGGGTGGTGTTTTCCGCCAGTACCGGTTCCGCGCCCCATTCGCGCACCATGGTGTGGACGCGAGACGACAATTCATGACCGGCGAGAATGGCCACGCGCATGGGCGATTCGAAACGCTCGGGGCCACCGGGTTCGGGGGTGGTCTGTACTGCGAACGGCAGTTCGAACCAGAAGGTCGACCCCTCGCCTTCGCGGCTGTGCAGGCCGATCTGCCCACCCAGAGCCTCGACCAGCTGCTTGGCAATGGTCGTCCCCAGTCCACTGCCGCCGAACCGCCGCGTCACCGAAGGGTCGGCCTGGGTGAAGCTGTCGAAGATTCGCCCCTGGGCCTCCTGCGGAATGCCAATGCCGGTATCCACCACTTCGAACCGCAGGCGTTGCGGCTGACCTTGCCCAACTGGGCGGACATAGACGTCTACGCGGCCATGTTCGGTGAATTTGATGGCATTACCCACCAGGTTGATGAGCACCTGCCGCAGGTGACGGCCGTCGCCATTGAGGTGAAACGGAATTTGCGGCGCGATGTGAGCGGCCAGAACCAGGCCCTTGCGCTGGGCCTGGGTTTCCATCATGGCGATCGTGCCGTTGACCAGGCGATGCAGGTCGAAGTCTTCGCAAGTGGTGGTGAGTTTCCCGGTTTCGATGCGGGCGATGTCGAGCACGTTGTCGATCAGCTCGAGCAGCGTGTGGGCGGAAGCCCGGATGATCTGTGCGAATTCCTTCTGCTCTTTGTCAAGCCGTGTTTCGGCGAGCAGTTCGGCCACACCGATCACGCCGTTGAGCGGCGTGCGCAACTCGTGACTCATGTTGGCCAGAAACGTCGATTTTGCCTGGTTGGCTTCACGCTCACGCTTGACCGAACCATGGAGTTGCCTGAGCAGGCTGGCCGAATACAAGGGGACGACCATCAAGGTGATCCAGATGCCCCACCACAGCGGGGTGTGTTGGTGCCAGAAGGAATTGAACTGGTAAACAATGGCAAAGCCTGCTCCCGAGGCCAGTGTCGAAGCCAGCAGGTAGGGCATGCCAAATCGAAAGCCGTTACCCAAGGTGACCCACAGATAGATTGCAACAATGGGCGCGCCAGTCTCATTGGAGATTGAGAGCATGTAGGTTGCCACCGTGAAATCGTGAACCATGCCGATGACACGACGCACGACAGATACGCCTGGGTCGATCAGTGCGCCGATTACAAGGGCGAGCGAGATCAGACTGAGTGAAATCCCCAGGTAATGGACCTGGGCCTCCAGTGCGTCACCGTGGAACTGCGGGTTAATGAGGAAATAAAGATAGAACCCCACCACAATCAGCAGGCGGATGATCGCCTGCTGGAATTCCGTGTCAGGACGTCTGCGGATACGGTGTCGCAGACCGGCCATAAGAGTGGAGTGGGATATATCCTGCATGGGAAAGTCAAACCTCCGAGGGATCGCCCAAATCCCGCATGATCTCCGCCACCGTGTCGATGCGGCGTTCGAAAGCACGGGAACAGTCCGGGTCGAAATGCCGGCCGGCCTGAGCCTGGATGTAGGCTAGCGCATCCTGGAACGACCATGCGGCCTTGTACGGACGTTTCGAGGTGAGCGCGTCGAACATGTCGGCGACCGCCACGATGCGCGCAGCCAGCGGAATGGCGTCGCCGGCGAGCCCCTGCGGGTAGCCGCTGCCGTCGAATTTCTCGTGGTGGCCGAGCGCGATCACTGCGCCCATCTGGAGGTAGCGCGACGGACTGTCGCAGAGTATCTCGTGGCCGATGACCGGATGACGCCGCATGATTGCGGTTTCCTCGCCGGTGTGGCGGCCGGGCTTGAGCAGGATCTGGTCGGGAATGCCGATTTTGCCGATGTCGTGCATGGGCGCGGCGGCTTCGATTTCGTCGCATTCCATCGTGGTGAGCTTGAGCTCCTCGGCGATGAGTCGAGCGTATTGGGCCATGCGCAGGATGTGGTTGCCGGTTTCCTGGTCGCGATATTCTCCGGCTTTTGCGAGCTTCATCAGGGTTTCGCGTTCGCGTATGCGAACTTCGCGGGTGGCGTGCATCACCTGTTCTTCCAGCCACTGCGCGCGGTCGCTGATGGTTTTCTGGCTGCGGCGCAGCGCCAGCAGGTTCAGGCAGCGTGCGCGGCATTCCTGCGGGTCGATCGGCCGGGTGAGAAAGTCTGTCGCGCCGTTTTCCAGCGCCTGATAGCGGATCTGGCGGTCTTCGACGACGGTGACGATGATGATGGGTACGTCGGCCAGGCGGCGTTCGGCACGCACGCGGCGCGTGAATTCGATGCCGTCCATGCCGGGCATGCGGTAATCGGTGATGATGAGATCCGGGATGTCGATTTCCATCCGGGCCAGCGCGTCGAGCGGATCGGCGTGGCTTTCGACCATGACGCCGGGTTCCAGCGTGCGCGCCAGTCCTTCGAGCAGGCTGCGCGCCGTGCCTCGGTCATCCACGATGACCACGCGTGCTCCGCCACGCGGACGCATGTCGCGCGTCGGCGTGTTCGGCGGGGATGGAACAACCCGTAGTGGCTTCATGGTCACATTTGATATCCAGCAAGCAATTGATAAAACCCCAGAATCACTCGATTATCGGGGCGATCTGCTTTTAACTTTAACGCGCGCGAGGTGAAACATGAAGAAAAACAGCTTGTTGGCCTGGAGTCTGGACGGGATTTTGCTCTGTGCGTGGCCGCTGGCCGGATTTGCGGCCGGCCCGGACTATGCACGCGAGGCGAAATGGGCCGACGAGGTGGTGCCGGGATTGGTGGTGGGCGACCCGGTCTATCTACAGACGCCGCGCGGCCATCATAAATTCCTCACGTTGTTCACGCCGGTTGCCGGGAGCAAGCAGGCCGTGATTGTGGTGCACGGCATGGGCATCCACCCCGACTGGGGCATGGTCGGCACCTTGCGTACCGAACTGGCCGACCGGGGCTTCACCACGCTGTCGATCCAGATGCCCATCCTGGCGGCCGACGCCCGGGGCGAGGACTATCCGCCGACCTTCCGCGAAGCGGCCGAGCGCATAGGCGGAGCCGTGGCCTTCCTCAAGGCCAAGGGCTACGCGGAGATTGCCGTGGTGTCGCACAGCATGGGGTCGCGCATGAGTCTGGAGTATTTCAAGGGCAAGCCCGACCCTGTGGTGAAATCCTGGGCGAGCCTGGGGCCGTCGTTCAACCGCTACGAAAGAGTCAAGCTGCCGATTCTGGATCTCTATGGCGATAACGATCTGCCCGCTGTGCTGGGCAATGCCGGGTCGCGCAAGCGCAGCCTCGTCAACCCGGCGTCAAGACAGGTGGAGGTGGCAAAGACCGATCATTTTTTTACCAGCCACGAAGGTTCGATGGTCGGTGCCGTGGCAGAGTTTCTCAAGGACAGCCTCAAATAAGGCCGGGTCAGCCCAGAAGCCGGCGCATCGCCTCGTTGTATTTTTCGGCCGTCTTCGCAACGATGTCGGGTGGCAGTTGGGGGCCCGGCGCCTGCTTGTTCCAGCCGCTGGCCTCCAGCCAGTCGCGCACGAACTGCTTGTCGAAGCTGGGTGGGTTGCTGCCGGGACGATACTGATCGGCCGGCCAGAAACGGGACGAATCCGGCGTCAGCGCTTCGTCGATCCACACCAGCCGGCCCGTCTCGTCCAGGCCGAATTCGAACTTGGTGTCGGCGATGATGATGCCGCGGGTGAGCGCATACTCTGCGGCTGCCTTGTACAGGGCAAGGCTGGTGTCGCGGACTTGGGCGGCCAGGCTGGTGCCGATCAGGGTGGCCATCTGGTCGAAATCAATGTTCTCGTCGTGCGCGCCGACTGCCGCCTTGGTCGAGGGAGTGAAGATCGGTTCGGGCAGCCGGTCGGCTTGTTGCAGACCGGCTGGCAGGGCGATGCCGCATACCGACTGGCGGTTCTGGTATTCCTTCCAGCCCGACCCGACCAGATACCCGCGCACGATGGCTTCCACCGGCAGCGCCTTGAGTTTTTTCACTACGAGGGCGCGGCCGGCTACCTGATCGCGTTCGCTGTCGGACACCACGGATCGAGGATCGATGGCGAGCGCCTGGCTGGGGACGATGGCCTTCAGTTTGTCGAACCAGAAGGCCGACACCTTCGTCAGCACTTCGCCCTTGCCGGGAATTGGCGTGGGCAACACCACGTCGAAGGCAGAGAGCCGGTCGGTGGTCACGATCAGGAGCTTGTCGTCGCCCACGGCGTAGATGTCGCGCACCTTGCCCTTGTGGATGAGCGGCAGGGACGTGATGTGCGATTCGAGCAGGGGCGGGCCGGGGCGGAACGCGGACATGAGCGGGGCGGAGGAAACGGGCGACGCGGGATTATAGCTGCCGCGATAGAAGCTGCTGGCGACATAGGCCGTGCGCAGCTCCCGCAGCGCCACCAGCAGGACGGCCGCGAGCGGCACGGCCAGCAGCACGCCGACAAACCCGAACAGCTGGCCGAAGGCCGCCAGCGCAAAGATGACGGCGACCGGGTGCAGGCCGACCCGTTCGCCTACGAGGCGGGGGGTGACGACATAACTTTCGAGTACTTGTCCCGCCAGGTAGATGCCGGCGACCCAGGCCACGCCCGTCCAGTCCGCAAACTGCAACAGCGCGACCAGCAGGGCGAGGATCATGCCCAGCCCGAAACCGAGAAAGGGCACAAAGGACAGCACGCCGGTGAGGATGCCGATGGGAAGCGCGTAGTCCAGTCCGGCGAGCCAGAGCGCGACGGCATAGTAGGCCGAGAGCGCGAACATCACCGCCATCTGGCCGCGCAGGAATTCGCCGACCACGGCATCCATCGAGCGGGCAATGCGGGTGACCGCGCCCATCCACGGCCGGGGAGTGAGCGTGGCCACGCGCGCCACCATCGTGTCCCAGTCGCGCAGCAGGTAAAACATCACTACCGGGATCAGCAGCAGATTGGCGAGGATGCCCACAATGGCCAGCGCGCCGGTCTGCAGGGTGGGGAGCCAGTCGGCCCCGTTCTGGGTTGCTTTCTGCGTGAGCCAGGCTTTCAGCGTGCCGAGGTCGGCGTCGATGTGGACGCCCAAGCTTTGCGCCAGCCACGGCAGCAGACGTGTCTGCACCAGCTCCAGCGCGGCGGGCAGGCGCTGGCTCAATTCGGCGAATTGCCCCTGGAATAGGGGCATGGCCACCAGCAGCAGTGCAAACACTCCCAGGCCGGCCAGCACGATCACGACGACGGTGCCCGTGGTGCGCGAGAGTCCGCGCGCCTGGAGCCGGTCGACCAGGGGATCGAAGATATAGGCCAGCAGCGCGCCCGCCAGAAAAGGTGTGAGCACGGGCGCCAGCAGGTACACGAGACCGCCCGCGACGAGCAGCGCAGCGAGGGCAAGCAAGGGGAAAACGAAAGGGCGGGCGGCAGACATAAACGCTAAAATAACGCACTTTCTGATTCTGGAGCCGGGTGTGTCTTCCATTTCCTACAAAGATGCCGGGGTCGATATCGACGCAGGCGACGCGCTGGTCGAACGCATCAAGCCGCTCGCCAGGCGCACCATGCGGCCCGAGGTGCTCGCCGGCATCGGCGGCTTTGGCGCGCTGATCGAAATCTCGAAGAAATACCGGGAACCCGTACTGGTGTCGGGCACCGACGGCGTGGGCACCAAACTCAAGCTGGCTTTTGAACTCAACCGCCACGACACCGTCGGGATCGACCTGGTGGCGATGAGCGTCAACGACATTCTCGTGCAGGGTGCGGAACCGCTGTTCTTTCTGGATTACTTTGCCACCGGCAAGCTCAGTCTCGACACCGCCGAAGCGGTCATCGCCGGCATCGCCGCCGGCTGCGAGCAGGCCGGCTGCGCGCTCATCGGCGGCGAAACCGCCGAGATGCCCGGCATGTATCCAGAGGGCGAATACGATCTGGCCGGTTTCGCGGTTGGCGTGGTGGAAAAATCCAGGATCGTCGGCGGCCAGAACATTGCGGCGGGCGATGTGGTACTGGGGCTGGCGTCGTCCGGCGCGCATTCCAACGGCTATTCGCTCATTCGCAAGCTGATCGACATTTCGCACATCGGCCTCAAGTCCGATTTCCATGGCCAACCCTTTGCCGACGCCGTGATGGCGCCTACGCGCATCTACGTGAAACCGCTGCTCGCGCTGATGGCAAAGCTGAACGTAAAAGGCATGGCGCACATCACCGGCGGCGGCATCACCGGCAACCTGCCGCGCTGCCTGCCGGAAAACATGGCGGCCCGTGTCGACCCGGCCAGCTGGGTTCGCCCGCCGTTGTTCGACTGGCTGCAGCAGGCCGGCAACGTCGAACCCGGTGAAATGCTGCGCACCTTCAACTGCGGCATCGGCATGTGCGTGGTCGTTTCGGCTGCCGACGCCGACGCGGCGAAGGCGCACCTGGCAGCCAGCGGCGAAACCGTGTGGCAGATCGGCGAGATCGTCGCGCGGCCCGGGGGGGCCGAACAGGTTCTCTATTCGTGAGCTGTCGCGTCGTCGTCCTGCTGTCGGGGCGCGGCAGCAACTTGCGTGCGATCGCCGAGGCCGGCCTGCCGGTCGAAATCGTGGCGGTGATCAGCAACCGGCCGCTGGCGGCAGGACTCGCCTGGGCGCGTGAGCACGGCCTGCCGGCAGTTGCACTCGACTCCGCCGAATTCGCCGACCGCGAGGCTTTCGACGCGAAACTGGCCGAGGAAATCGAACGCCACCAGCCCGATCTGGTCGTGCTGGCCGGCTATATGCGCATCCTGTCGCCGGCGTTCATCGGGCGTTTCGAAGGCCGCTTGCTCAACATCCACCCCTCGCTGCTGCCCGCGTTTCCCGGCCTCAAAACGCACGAACGCGCGCTCGCCGAAGGGGTGAAAATCCATGGCTGCACGGTGCATTTCGTCACCGCGCGGCTCGATCACGGACCCATCGTGATCCAGGCCGCGGTGCCGGTGCGTGCCGACGATACGCCCGACACGCTTGCCGCGCGGGTGCTGCGGCAGGAGCACCGGATCTACCCGCAGGCCGTCCGCTGGTTTGCCGAGGGGCGGCTGGTAAACAAATGTGGCCAGGTAAACTTGAAGGACGATTCCGCATCACAGTCCGTGTTCCCCACGGAAAACTGAGCATGCTGAAAACCTTCCTGCTGTTCGCCAGCCTGCTTGCCGCGGCAGCCCATGCCGCGCCGCAGCGCATGGAACTGGCCTACGATCTCTACCGCAATGGCCAGAAGCTCGGCCAGGTGAACGATGCCTATGTGCAAAAAGGCCGGCGCTACACCCTCACGAGCGACATGCGCGCGACCGGCCCGCTGAAAATGCTGTGGCCGGGCAGCATCCGTCTGCAAAGCACCGGCGGCGTCACCCCGCAGGGCCTGCGGCCCGAACGGTTCCAGCACGCGCGCAGCGACGCACCGGAAAAAACCGCGACCGCCAGCCTAGACTGGACGGCGCGCAACATTGCCTATCGTTACAAGGGCGAAACCTGGACCACGCCCGGTCTCAAGGCGGGGGCGCAGGACCCGCTCTCCCAGCTCTACCAGTTCATGTTCGCGCCCCGCCTGCCCGAGGATTACGCCCTGCAGGTGGTGAGCGGGCGCGACCTCAAGGATTACCGTTATGCCCGGCGTGATGGCGGCGCGCTCGCCACTTCTCTGGGGACATTCGCCACCCAGCAGTATTCGCGCATCGTGAATGATCCACACGACAAGGCCGTGACGGTATGGATTGCACCCGCGCGCGGCAACCTGCCGGTGCGCATCCGCGTGGTCGAGGATGGCGTCACGCTGGAACAGCGCCTCGTTCGCGCAACCATTCAGGACTGAGTCATGCGGCGTGGAACAGGTATCGCCCTGACCGCCCTGCTGTTGTCGCTGCTGTTTCATGCTGCGCTGCTCGCCGGCATGGCCTGGGGATGGAGACCGGCCTGGGTCATGCCCGCCGAATCCGCCGTAGTGGAAGCGCGGCTGCTCGTCAGCACACCGTCTGCGCCGAAGAAAGCGCTCGACGTGCCCAAGCCTGTTCCGCCCGCCGCCGCACCGGCGCCGCGCCGGAAGGCGC
>JAIWOL010000191.1 GCA_020216925.1 Thiobacillus sp.
CGCGACCTCACCACCCCGCCCGCCAGCCCGACAGACGGCGACCGCTACATCATCCCGACCGGCGCCACCGGCGTCTGGGCCGGCAAAACCAATCAGATCGCCGTGCGCATCGCCGGAGCGTGGGAGTACCACGCCCCGAAGGTCGGCTGGCTTTGCTACATCGAGGACGAGGAAAAGCTCACGGCCTATAAGCCCGCAGGCTGGAGCTCCGGCATCGCCATATAACAGTTAGGACTACCTGAGCATGGAGTGCTTGAGCCCCAATTTAACCAATCAATTTGCATAGCATTTAACGCGGTTAATTTGCGCAAATCCAGCGGTGATTTACAGGGGCTTTTGCTGTCTCCAAGTGTCTCCGGCATGCATGCTGTGCGCGCAGTCTGAAATCCCTGCACGATTCTTGACGAATTCACGCAGCCGGGGTGTCCCGGACCGTCCGTAAACGGGGGGCCGGCCAGCGCCGCAGATTATGCGTGATGGGCAACAACGAAACGCGCAGGGGGTGTCGCTGTCGCCTGGGAGTCGGCGCCACGCGGCGAGGGGTGCTCGCGCCTCAGGGCAGGTTGCGGGTGAGGGCGGCCAGCGGATGAATCTGTCCTGCGTCCAGACACATCCAGCCGGGCAGCCTCTAGGCGCGGCGCGCGCTGGACTCGAATCGATCTCGCGCCAGTTCCCGCAAGGGCTCGGCTTCAGTTCATTCCGGCATCACGCTCCAGGCTCTCACAATGGTCCGTTCTGCCAGGGCCCGGTGATGGCGCAGGTCATGCCACTGCCGGGCGTGCCATCGCCGAACACGTTGACGAAGAGCGTGCGGCCATCGGGACTGAAGCAGGCGCCCGCCAGTTCGCTGTCGTTCAGCAGGTTGACGGCAAAGACGAAGGGCGCGCCGTCGGCGCCCAGCCCCACCAGGCGATTCACATTGTCGAAGCCCGCCAGGGGGTGGCGGTCCGCATCCTTCGGGCTGGCGTCGTCCTCGCAGAGCAGCAGGCCTCCTTGCGGGGTGACGCAGAGGTTGTCCGGCGAATCGAGCACGCTGCCGCCGGGCGACTCGAAGTACAGGGTCAGCACGCCACGGTCGGCGCCGCCCGGTGTGTAGCGCCATACCTGGCCGTAGCCCTGCACAAAGCCATCGGCGTTGACATCCGGGCGCTTGGCGTCGCCGCCGGAGGTCGAGGTGAAATAGACCGTCCTGCCATCGGAGCCGAGCCACAGGCCTTCCAGACGGTTGAACTGCGTGGCGCCCGCTGCGCGGCCCTGTTCGAAGCAGCCCGGCTGGCCGGTTTCCAGATCGGGATCGGGGTCGGCAATGTCGATCCAGTCGCACACCAGCCCTGCGCCCGGGGTGCGGCGCTGTCGTGCGTCGAGAAACGCCTCGCCCGCACGCAGCATTTGCAATCTGCCCCCCTGCGCCAGATCGGCCCGGTCGTTCGGTAGAAAACGATAAAAACCGCTGCCGCGCGCGCTGCCCGCATCCTCGGTGAGGTACACCACGCCGTCGGCATCGGCACACGCCGCCTCATGCTTGAAACGGCCCATGGCAACCAGCGGCGCAGGGCTGACGGTGCGATCCAGACGGGCGGGCACGGCAAACACATACCCATGTTTGCGCGCGTAGCCCTGCTGCGGTCCGTCGGTCGTTTCCTCGCATGTCAGCCATGCCCGCT
Source organism: Thiobacillus sp. (assembly GCA_020216925.1). Lineage (GTDB taxonomy): Bacteria > Pseudomonadota > Gammaproteobacteria > Burkholderiales > Thiobacillaceae > Thiobacillus. The sequence goes on from JAIWOL010000191.1 coordinate 1,665, forward strand.
GCCGCCAGGCAAATCCCCCGGCGCAGTTGACGTGGGTTCCGGCCAGACCGACAAACTGGCGTTCAAGCCGGCCCGAGGCGTCGAGGTCGAGTACCGTGCACCCGCCGCCGGCAAGCGCATCGTAGCCGACGCCCGGCACCGCCCCCGCCGTCGCGCCGGGCTTGTTGCGCACCTCGTGGTTACGGATCAGGCGCACGCCGCCGCCAGCACGGGCAAAGGCCGCCATGCCGTCGAGATTCTTCGGCACGGGGCCGCCCTCGCATGCTTCACCGATGCGGCTGAACGTGGCAAGCGTAAATCCCGGCGGTAGCGCCAGCACCGGCACGCCGCGAGCATCGCGTACCGGATTCAGGCTGCCGTATCCCGCCCCGCCCGGTAGCGCGCCCGCCTCAACCCAGCGTGAGTGAGCCGTCAGCGCGCCCAGGGCAGCGGCGCTCATGTGGCGAAGGAACTGGCGGCGTGTTGTCGGCATGCGGAATTCCCGATTGCAAATTATCAGTTTGGCCCAAACTGATTGCAGAAAGTTGAATCCCAACCGGGTTGGCCGTCCCGGTTTAGACCCGGTTGCTTATCCTGGCGGCGCATCTCGCCCAGCATGCAGTCATGTCTCGCGCGCGGTGCGCGGGCAAGCCACCAGGAGCACATCATGCACAAACTGACTCTTTCCCTGCTGCTCGCCGGGCTTTTCATGAATGGCGCACACGCCGCCTCGGCCGACCCTCGTCCCGGATTCGACCGCGTCGGGCTGACCGGCGACAAATCCGTTGCCGCCCAGCCTGTCCGCCAGGTTGCGCCAGGCGAAGATCGCCGCGCCGATCATGCCGTCTCGCCGGAACACCGTCGAGAGTTGGCGCGCCGCCTGGTGTGGCTGATGCTGAGCGCACGATGAGCGCGAAGCTGATTGGTTTGTCTGGCGCGGGACTCGAGCTCGGTGCATTCAGTCTCTGCGGCCACGGTGCCGACCGCTGCCAGCAACGGGTCGCACGCTGCGCCCGGTTTGTGCAGCGCCTCGCCCGGCGTGCCCTGGGCCTGGCCTGCGCCCTTGCCGCGTCGCCGCGTCAGCCGGCGGTCGGGCGGCGCTGCCTGCGCAGCGACCTCGAACAGCGCGAGATCGTGATCCGGCTCGCCGCCCACAAGGCACATCTGGCGGGAGCGGCCCGCCGGCATGACGCCGGGCCCGTTGCGCTCAAACGTGGCCGACGTTGCGAATTCACGCCGGGATGAGCCGGCGCGGTCAGCCGCGACCTCATTGACCGACATCGCCGTCCACGTAGAGCCAACGGCCTTGATGGCGGACGAAGCGGCTGGTTTCATGCAGCCTGCAGGCGCGGCCGTTGAGCTTGTAGCGTGCAATGAATTCCACGGTGGCGTGGCCGGCGTCCTGCACGGCATGGCGTTTCACCTCAAGCCCCAGCCATCGCGCGCGCGGCGGCGCATTCAGATCCAGCGTCGGCGGCCGGGTATCGGGATGCCAGGTGGCGAAGAGATAATCCTCCAGACCCAGCACGTAGGCGCTGTAGCGCGAGCGCATCAACCGTTCGGCGTCCGGCGCCGCGACGCCGCGGTGGCAAGGTCCGCAACAGGCGGCATACGCCGCGCCCGACCCGCAGGGGCAGGCTGCATTCTGCGGTTTCATTTCGCGGGACATCGCAGTTTCGGTTTGAGCACCGGCCACACTGCGTCGAGCATCGCGGCCTGCGCCTGTTCGTTGGGATGGATGCCGTCGGCCTGCATCATGCCGGCCTTGACTCCCACACCGCAGACAAAGCACGGCACCCGCGCCACCCGTTCCTCGCGCGCCAGATCCTCATAGAGTTTTGTCACCGCCTCGGCATAGGCGCGACCGTAATTGGGCAGCACCGGCGCATCCAGCAACACCACCCACGCGCCGGCAGCCCTGGCCTGGCGGATCATGCTGCGCAGGTTGTCGCGAATCACCTGTGGCGGCGTGCCGCGCAGCGCATCGTTGCCGCCGAGCTCGATCACCACGCCCTGCGGATGCTGCCGCGCCAGCGCCGGTTTCAGCCGTTGCAGGCCATTTTGCGTGGTGTCGCCCGACACGCTGGCGTTGACGGCCTGCCAGGCTGGCGCCGCTTTCTTCAGCCGCGCGTTCAGGCGATCCACCCAACCGGTGCCGCTGGCAAGGCCATAGCCGGAACTCAGGCTGTCGCCGACAATCAACACAGAGCACTGTGCAGCCAGGGCTGTGCCGGGCAAGCCCAGACACACCATCAATAGCGCCGCGCGATAATCAATCCACTTTCCCACAAGCATTCCTTTTCGAGTCCATCGCAATGACGCCACCCGACAGCGCCCGGTTCCCCATTGTCCAAGTCCGCGCGCTTTCGCAGCGTGTGCCCACCGCCGACGGCGAACTGGCGATACTCAGCGATGTGGCGCTGGAGGTCAAAGCCGGCGACACCGTGGCGATCACCGGCGCGTCGGGTTCGGGCAAGTCCACGCTGCTGGGCTTGCTGGCCGGACTCGACCTCGCCACGTCCGGCGACATCCATCTGCTCGGCCAGCGCCTCGCCGATCTCGACGAAGACGCCCGCGCCCGCCTGCGTGCCGGCCGGGTCGGCTTCGTCTTCCAGTCCTTTCAGCTGCTGCCTGCGCTCACCGCGCTGGAAAACGTGCTGCTGCCGCTGGAACTCGCCGGCCGCGGCGATGCGCGCGAGCGTGCCGCGCACTGGCTCGCGCGCGTGGGCCTGGCCGGCCGCG